>JANYAN010000283.1 GCA_025361305.1 Burkholderiales bacterium | reverse complement strand
ACCCGGGCAGAGGCGCTCAGCTTCGTTTCTCCGATCGCCTACGCGCTTGACTGGCTGATGTTCTACAGCGACAGCAACAAGTTGCTGACCGTCGGCATCGTTTCGGTGTTCGGCGTCATCGCGGGTTCTGCCACGGTCTCGCTGGCTCAGCGAACTTTTCGCTGGGAAGGGTTCGGCGGGACGGATGACCTGGCCCACCACCTTGTGGGCGCCGTCCTGATGGGCGTGGGAGGTGTCACCGCTATGGGGTGCAGCATCGGGCAAGGCGTGTCCGGCCTCTCGACCCTGAGCCTTACCAGTTTTGTCGCGGTTGCCGCCATGGTGGCTGGCGCAGTGGCCGCCCTGAAGTACCAGGCCTGGCGAATCGACCGGGCCAGCTGAGCCGACACCTGCACCTAGATGGAGTTTGGCTTATATAATCGCGATCGCACATCCGAGTCCCCCCACCCATGGCAAAACGCGCTGCAAGTGCTTCGGTCGCACCGGAAACAGAATCTGACGAGGTTTTCGAACTGGCGGCGGAGGTCTTTCGCGTGATGTCCGCTCCGATGCGCCTGAAGATCATCAGCCGCCTGTGCGACGGCGAACGCAACGTCAGCGAGTTGCTTGCCCAGATCGAGACGACGCAGCCGAACATGTCGCAACACCTCAACACGCTGTACCAGGCCGGCGTGCTGGGTAAGCGCCGTGAGGGTGTGCAAATCTACTACCGCATCATCAACGACCGCGTGGTGACGTTGTGCCGGGCGGTCTGCACGCAGATCGCGATCGAGACCGATCTGCAACACTGACCGAGGGCGCTGCGCCGACCCCGAATGAGTCTCCCCCGTTTCATCAAGGGGTGCTTTGTTGCCTTCGGCATCCAGTGGGCCTGCCTGACCTCGCCAGCGCTGGGTCAGCCGGCATCGGCGCCAGCGGTGGTCGCCCGCCAGGTCTCCGCGCTGGCATGGTATGTGCAAGGCGAGTCTGCACTGGGCACGCCTGCAAACAGGAATTTCGTTTCCAACGCCGGCTTCGTGGTGACACCGGACGGGGTCGTTGTGATCGATGCCCTGGGCTCCCCGCAACTGGCGCGCGAACTCATCGCCGAAGTGCGCCGTGTGAGCGGCAAGCGAATCACTCATGTCATCCTGACCCACTACCACGCCGACCACATCTACGGTCTGCAGGAGCTCAAGCGGGAGGGCGCGCACATCATCGCCCACAAGGGTGCGCTGGAGTACCTCAACTCCGACACCGCGCAGGCCCGGCTGGCCGCTTCGAGAATTGACCTGGCCCCCTGGATCGACGCAGGCACGCGCCTTGTGCCTGCCGATGAATGGATAGACGGGCCCAGGGAACTGGTCGTCGGGGGCATCAGGCTGATCATCAAACCGGTGGGTCCGGCTCACACGTCCGAAGATCTGGTTGTCTTCCTGCCGGCCGACAAGGTGCTGTTTGCCGGCGACATCGTGTTCCGTGGGCGGATCCCGTTCGTGGGCCAGGCCGACAGCCGTCACTGGATCGAAGCGCTGCGCACGGTGCTCGCGCTCGACGCCCTGGTAGTTCTGCCCGGCCACGGCCCGTTGTCGACCTCGCCGCGCGAGGACATGGAGCTGACGCGCGACTATCTTGTGCACTTGCGCAAAACGATGGGCCATGCCGCGCACGAGCTGGAGCCTTTCGAGGATGCCTACGCGCGAGCCGACTGGTCGCGCTTCGAGCGGCTACCGCTGTTCCGCGCGGCCAACCGGATGAATGCGTACAACACGTACCTGCTGATGGAACACGAGACTGACTGACCATGACCACAACGCCACGACGCCAGGTAACTCCCACGCTCCCGCTGAGCCGGCGCAGGCTTGCGCTGCTGCCCTTGATGCTGGGCGGACTGACGTTGGCCGGTGCGGCCAGCCGGGCGCATGCCGCACCCGTGGTGCTGCCGACTCCCGGGTCACTGGCGTTGGAGCTTGCCGCCGCGCTGCAGGCGCGACGGCCGCTTGTCGTGATGGCGAGCCTGCCAGGCTGTCCCTACTGCCGCGCGGTACGCGACAGCCATCTTGGCCGCCTGCGCACCGACAGCCAGCCCGTCGTGCAACTGGACCTTGGAAGCGAGCAGGCCGTGCTGGGATTCGACGGGCTTGCGACCACCCATGAGCGGCAGTTGCGCGCCTGGGCCATCGATCTCGCACCGACGCTGCTGTTCTTCGGCCGGGGTTCGCGCGAAGTCGCGCCGAGGCTGGTCGGTGCGTCTATTCCCGACTTCTATGGCGCCTACCTCGAAGAGCGATTGAACACCGCTCGCGCGGCGCTGGGCTGACCGGACGCGCCACCCTAGCGTAAACCCGGGGCAGAGATCGGTCGTAGGCCATATATATTCGTAAATATGCATATACGGATTGATGAAACCCCTGGAAAGATCACCGCGTGAAGGGCGAACCCATGCAATCCGGTCGGCTACGCAAGGCGCCGGAAAACTTCCTCGACCGCAATGGCCTGCTTGAAGTGACTGCTCAGGCGCGTGACGGCCGCCGCGACTTTCTGCGCGGTGCCTTTGCATTCGCCGCCGCAACTGCAGCGATGCCGGCAGCACGCGCACAGGGCGCCTCGGCCCCGTCCGATGGCGACCCCAATATTCTCAAACTGCCCGAGCATTCCACCGGCCTGGGCCTGCCGGTCGCGACCGACGGTTACGGTAAGCCGTCGAAGTTCGAAACCAACGTCCAGCGCCGCCCCAGTCCCGGGCTGACCCAGACTTCGCAGGCCTCGGTCTCGTTCGCCCCGCTCCAGTCGCTGTTCGGGATCGTCACGCCCAGCGGCCTTCATTTTGAACGCCACCACCAGGGCTGGTGGGACATCGATCCGTCCAGACACCGCTTCATGATCAACGGCATGGTCAAGGCACCCAAGGTCTTCACCATGGACGACCTGATGCGCCTGCCCTCGGTCTCGCGCTTCCATTTCATCGAATGCGGCGCCAACACAGGGATGGAATGGGGCAATGTCGCGGTTCCCACCTGCCAGTACACCCACGGCATGCTGTCATGCAGCGAATTCACAGGCGTACCACTGATCACGTTGCTGGAAATGTGCGGCGCCGATCTGGTCAACGGCCGGTTCGTGCTGGCCGAAGGCGCTGACGGTTCGTCGATGACACGCACCATTCCGATGAGCCTGGTGCGTTCTGGCCAGGTCCTGGTGGCCTATGGGCAGAACGGCGAGATGCTGCGGCCAGAGAACGGCTATCCACTGCGGCTGGTGGTGCCCGGGGTGCAGGGCGTAAGCTGGGTGAAGTACCTTCGGCGCGTCGAAGTGGGCGACCAGCCCTACGCGACCAAGGACGAAACAATCCACTACGTCGACCTGATGCCCGATGGCCGGCATCGGCAGTACAGCGGCATCCAGGAATGCAAGAGCGTGGTGACCACGCCCTCTGGCGGCCAGGTGCTGCTGGATAGGGGTTACTACAGCATCAACGGCCTGGCGTGGTCCGGTCGCGGCAAGGTCAGGCGTGTCGACGTATCGACAGACGGAGGGCGCAACTGGCGAGTTGCCCGATTGCAGACCCCGGTGCTGAGCAAGTGCCTGACACGGTTCGATGTCGACTGGGCATGGGACGGCAAGCCGGCCATCATCCAGAGCCGCGCTACCGACGAAACCGGCTACGTGCAACCGACTTACCGTCAACTGCGCGCCGTGCGCGGTTCAGGCTCGATCTACCACAACAACGCCATCCAGTCGTGGCTGGTGCAGGAAAACGGCGAGGTGAAGAATGTTCAGCTGGCGTAGCGTCGCCATGGCCGGGCTGCTGGCTGTCCTGGCCGCCGGCGTACTGGCGCAGGGCCGCGCGGCCTACCCCGGCATCGGGCGCCCAGCAACGCCGCAGGAGGTCGCGGCCTGGGACATCGACGTGCGCCCCGATTTCAAGGGCCTGCCTGCAGGGGCCGGCAGCGTGGCCAGGGGCCAGGAAGTCTGGGAAGCCAAATGCGCGTCTTGCCATGGCGTTTTCGGCGAGTCCAACGAGGTGTTCAACCCGATTGTCGGCGGCACCACGGCCGAGGACAGCAAGACCGGCCGGGTCGCCACCCTGACGCGCAGCGACTATCCCGGGCGAACCACCCTGATGAAGGTGGCCACGCTGTCTACGTTATGGGATTACATCAATCGTGCGATGCCCTGGACGCAACCCAAGTCGCTCAGCGTCGAAGAGGTGTACGCAGTGACGGCCTACCTGCTCAACCTGGGTGGCGTCGTGCCCGACGGCTTTGCGCTGTCGGACAAGAACATCCGTGAAGTGCAACAGCGCCTGCCCAACCGCAACGGCCTGACGACCGCCCACGCCCTGTGGCCCGGCAAGGAACTGGGCGGCACGAGTGCACCCGATGTGAAGGCCCTGGCCTGCATGAAGCATTGCGTCGCCGATCCCGGCGTCACATCCATCCTCCCGGCCTTCGCCCGCAATGCCCACGGTAACCTGGCCGAGCAGAATCGCGCTGTCGGCCCGCAGCGTGGCGCCGACACGACGCAGCCAGAGTCTGCTTCAATCAGGCCACGCGCAGGCACAGGCCCCTGAGCGCAGGGAATGCCCCCATGCGCCGGACGACCCCATTCATTAGCATCCTTCCAATCAAAGTAGCCCCCACACTTCGCTGCCCCCGAGGGGGCGCTTTTTGCCTAGGGGCGGCCCGTCGTCAAAAAGGAGACCACTCATGAAAACCCGCCGAGAGACACTCAAGCAAAGCGCCGTCGTGGCCGGGCTGCTGGCCTCCACCGGCCTGTTCCCCGGACAGGCCTTTGCCTACAACAAGGCTGCGTTCGATGCCAAGAGCGTTGCCGATGTGGTCAAGGCATTTGGGGCGAGTGCGATCGTCGAGAGCAAGGACGTCACCCTCACGGCACCAGACATCGCCGAGAACGGCGCGGTGGTGCCGCTGGGCGTGGCCACCACGCTGGCTGGCGTCAAACAGATCCTGTTGCTGGTCGAAAAAAACCCGAACACGCTGGTGGCCCGCTTCGATATCAGCGACGCCATCGAGCCGAGCTTTACAACACGCGCCAAGATGGGCCAGTCTTCCGATGTCTATGCAGTGGCCATCACGGCCGACGGCCGGGCATTGTTCGCCAAGAAGGAAGTCAAGGTCACGCTCGGCGGCTGCGGCGGCTGATCCCAGGAATTCAGGAGTAAATCATGGCAGATCCTATGCGCATCCGCGCCCAATCGGCAGGCGGCAACGCCATCGTCCGCGTGCTCATGAGCCACGAAATGGAAACCGGCCAGCGCCGCGACAGTGCCGGCAAGGTCGTTCCGGCCTGGCACATCACCGATGTCACGGCCAGCCTGAACGGCAAGACGGTGCTGACGGCCGAATGGGGGCCCGCGGTTGCCAAGAACCCGTTCCTGCAGTTCACCGTGCGCGGCGCCAAGGCCGGTGACAAGGTCGCGATCACCTGGAAAGACAACAAGGGCGATACCCGCACCGACGAGGCCGTGGTCACCTGAACATTGCGAGCGGGACGAACCAAAGGGGAATCCATGAGAACGACAAGAGCAGTGCTGGCACTCGCGCTGGGCGGACTCGCCGCCACCCTGGCCATGGCCCAGAAATCGGCAATCGAATCGATCGAGGAATACCGGGCCATGCTGGCCGACGGCAATCCGGCCGACCTGTTCGAGGCCAAGGGCGAGGCGTTGTGGAAGCAAAGGCGCGGGCCGAAAAGCGTGTCGCTCGAGACCTGCGACCTGGGCAAGGGGCCGGGCGTCGTCAAGGGGGTATTTGTCGAGTTGCCCCGCTACTTTGCGGACACGAAGAAAGTGCAGGACCTCGAATCGCGCCTGGTGTCGTGCATGGAGACGCTGCAGGGTTTCAACGGCGCCGAGATTGCCAGGACACCGTTCGGCACTGGCGAGCAGAGCAACGTGACAGCGCTGGCGACCTGGGTCTCGGCCGAGTCCAAGGGCATGAAGTTCAACCTGCCGCAGTCGCACCAGCAGGAACAGGTGATGTACGAAATCGGCAAGCGCCTTTTCTTCATGCGCGGTGGCCCGCACGATTTTTCGTGCGCATCCTGCCACGGTGAAGACGGCAAGCGAATCCGCTTGCAGGACTTGCCCAATCTGACAAAGAACCCAGGCGCCGGCAGTGGCTTTGGTGCCTGGCCCGCCTATCGTGTCTCCAACGGACAGATGTGGGGAATGCAGTTGCGGCTCAACGATTGCTATCGCCAGCAGCGCTTCCCCTACCCCGGCTTCGGCAGCGACGCCACCATCGCACTGGGCGTGTACCTCGGCGTGAACGGCAAAGGCGGCACGTCCACGGCGCCCACCATCAAACGCTAGGGTAGGGACACAACCATGAATATCAAGATGCGCCAACTCGTCACTGCACTGGCAGTGGCAGCGGCCGTGGCTGGCTGCGCCTCCTTGCCTGGTTCGGCTGAGCTCGACCAGATGACGGCCCAGACGGTGAAGGCTTCATTCCGCGACGAGGGTTCGGTCAAGGTCGACCGGCTGATACAGGACGACGCCAATCGTGAGTGCAGTGCGGCGCAGGTCGAGGGCAAGCCACTGGACCCGGCCCGCGCAAAAGCCATCGAGGCGGCCAACCTGAAGACCGTGAAGTGGCCTGGTGACGGAAAATTTCTTGGCGACTGGAAGGCTGGTGATCAGATCGCCCAGAACGGCCGCGGCCTGACCTGGA
>JANYAN010000277.1 GCA_025361305.1 Burkholderiales bacterium | reverse complement strand
AACCGCGAGCAGATCAATGGCGGCCAGAACAACATGTTCGCTGCGATGTCCACGGCCGGAGGCTGGACCATGGGCCACTACGATGGCAGCCAGTTCAGGATGTGGCAGTGGGCCAGCGACTACACGCTGGCAGACAACTTCTTCATGGGGGCTTACGGCGGCTCTTACCTGAACCACCTGTGGCTGGTGTGTGCTTGTACACCGCAGCACGCCACCGCGCCGTCAAGCATGCGCGCCAGGCTGGACAGCCAGGGCCGGCTCGAGAAACGGCCGGGTTCGCCCTCGGCCGACGAGGGCGCCGTGCAGGTCTTTAGCAGTGGTGGCGGCCAGGTGACACCCGACAACTGGTCGGTCAACACCACCCAGCCGCCGTACCAGCCAAGCGGCATCCCACCGGCCGACGATGGTCCGCCCGGTTTTGCCAACCCCAGAGGCACGCCTCAATTCGGCGAGCCGCTGCCACCACTGACCAACCGAACCATCGGCGACACTCTTTCGGCCCGGGGCGTGCCGTGGGCCTGGTATGCCGCCGACTACAAGGCGGCGTCGGCCGACGGAATGCAGCCGCCGTCCGTCAAGCGCAGCGTGATTTACGTTCGCGCCGGTTCATCGGCGAACTTCCAGCCGCACCATCAGCCTTTCAACTACTTCGCGCGCTTTGCGCCGGGCACTGTCGACAGGGCTCAGCATCTCAGGGACGGCGAGGAATTTTTCGCCGATATCGCCGCCGGCAAGCTGCCGGCAGTAGCTTTCTACAAGCCGTCCGCGCGCAACAACCAGCATCCGTCATACACCGACATCATGACGGGCGACGCTCATATCGCGGGCGTGCTGGAGCGGCTTCGTGCCAGCACCCAGTGGAAGGACATGCTGGTGATCGTGACCTACGACGAGAACGGTGGCTATTGGGACCACGTTGCCCCGCCGGCGGGGCCTGGCTGGGGCGACCGCTGGGGACCCGGCACGCGCATTCCCACGCTGCTGATCGGCCCGACAGTCAAGAAGGGCTATATCGATTCAACGCCGTACGACACGACGTCGATACTCAAGTTCATCGCCCAGCGCTTCGGTCTGGAGCCGCTGCCGGGCGTCAGGGCCAACATGGGCAACCTGGCAGCGGCGCTGGAGTAACGGCTCGCGCTCAGGGTCGCGTCAGCCGCAGGACTTCGCCCACCCGTGCCCTGGCCACGTCCTCTGCATGAAACGGCAGCACCGGCCATTCCTTGCGTGAGAACAGGCGCAACTGATCGGTAGCGTAGGGAGACGCCGGATCGGTCGACTGCCCGTATGTCAGGATGGCCTGCGCCACCGGGCCGCGCTCATCGAACGTCACGGTCTGGATGTAACTGGAACCATAGTCGATGCGCAGGCCCTTGGGGCCGATGCCGGGCGCGAACTGGTTGCCCAGGTTGTTGAGCACCCCCTCGATTTCATCGCCCCCATGCAGCGCAATCCGCTCTTCCGTGATCAAAGGCCATTGCACAGAACCGAGCGGCGCGTCGAGCTCGAAGCCAGCAGCGCGCACGCGGGTGACAGCTTGCGCAAGGGCTTCCCACACTTTCGGCCCGATCACGGCATCGTCCAGCTTGAGGCCGGCCGGCGTTGCTACCGGCTGCGCCACGTCAAACGCAACGCGGTGCACGCCGGGAATCAGCCGTACCGCGCGCCAGAACTCGCGAAACAGGTGCGCACCCCGGGCATCGAGTTCGTTGGTCCGGTTCCACCCCTTCAGCGCGACGCAGCCCTCGCGCGCCTGCGCGTTGGCGGGCGGGTTGCTGGCACACGCCGCAAGCAGGTCGGGCAGCACGAAACCGGCCATCGTGTTGCGGTTCTCGAACAGCTGATGCTGCACAGCAGCGGGTGTTGCCTTGCCGCGCGAGAGCATCTCGGGCAGCTCGGTCAGGCCGGCACGTGTGCGCGGCCGGCTGACGCTGGCGTCGCCCACCATCGGCGAGATGTTGCCAAAGCGCTGCCCTGGATGGGTATGGAAGAAGCTGTCGTTGCTGTTCTGGACCCAGTCGGTGCGGATGGCCACTGCCATCCGTTCGATCGGCGTCAGGCCGGGCACCGGTGATGCGGCATCGCGCCGCCAGTCGCAGGTGCTTTTCGATCCATCCAGCACTGGCAGTCCTGCCACCCTGAACAGGGCAGCCGCGGGACGGCTGGGCGCGCAGCGCTCGAGTTGGGCCGCATCGACATCGGGCACCACGCTGACATCGGCGTACATCGCATTGCCGTTGCGATCGGCCGCGATCGTGTTGACCCACGGGATGCCCAGATTGCGGTGCGCGTCGCGAATGTCTGTAACGCTGGCCGCGCGATTGATCGCAAGCCAGCTGTCGACAAAGCGGGCATTGCCGGCATTGGCGTCCTTGAGTGCATACGCTGTCTTGCCTGTCCAGTTCAAGCCGGCGGTTGGCAGCACTACGACCGGTCCCCAACGGGTGGACCACAGGGTGCGAGTCTTGTTCGACACGGCCGCATCGGCGCCATGTACGGCGATGCTCACCTGGCGGGAGACCATCTTCTCAGGCTGGCCGTCAACGAAATAGGTGGTCGGCTCGTTCGGCACCAGCGTCAGCTCATAAAGGGTGAAGCGCTTTCCAGTGGACACCGTGTGCGACCAGGCGACGTTCTTGTTGAAGCCGATGCTGACCACCGCACTCTGACCGGTAGTGGCACCCATCACGTCGAGCTGGCCCGGGA
>JANYAN010000242.1 GCA_025361305.1 Burkholderiales bacterium | reverse complement strand
CGGCCTACTTCGCCTGGCAGCACCGTGAATCGTCGGCCCGGCGCGGGGATCTTGAGCGCTGGGCGTCAACACTGGCTCCTTTGGCCGAATCGATCCATCTGTTGCTCAAACTGCTGCGCGACTCGGGCACACCGCAAAAGGTCATGGCCAGCGGCGGGCAGCTGCAGCAGACGCTACCCCAGGGCCGCACCTTCCAGCTGCTGCGCCTGTGCATCGACCCGGTGCTGGGTTTGGTACCCGAGATCAGCGGCAACCGGTTGATGGTCTCAGTGCGGCTGATGCGCCAGGAATCGGCTGACCGGCTGCATGCCAGTAGCGACAACGCCAGCTTCGAGCTGACCCTCTGCTCCTGAATCCGGCCGCCCGCCCATGCAGCAGTCGCATTCTGCCCCAAGGATCGTGCGGTGCCCCGCCTGCGGCGGCGAAAGTGTGTTCGCTGCGTCCAATCCGTTTCGGCCCTTTTGCTCCCAGCGTTGCAGGAGCATGGACTTTGGCGCCTGGGCCAGCGAGCAGTTTCGCGTCGCGGCGCAGCCGCCACAGGACGAACCCGCCGCGCCCGAGACCGGGCTTCAGTAGGCGCGGTCCGTCGCGCGGTCAGGGCGGTGGCGGCGGATCCGGGTGGGTGGCGCCGTCGAACTGCCGTTCTCCGGCCAACCACTTGAGCACCGGCACGGTGCCGGGGAGCACCGGCTGCACAACTACCGGCAATTGTTGCCACGCGAACAACTGGCCCTCGTGCATGTGCAATTGACCGGACCAATCGAACACCTTGCAGAAATTCAGGCACACCAGTGCGTGCGGATAGTCGACCCGCTCGATTTTCCATGGGCTGACTGCCCCGATGGAAATGCCGATTTCCTCAACCAGTTCGCGCCGTAGCGCCTGTTCGACCGATTCGCCCGGCTCGATCTTGCCACCGGGAAACTCCCAGTAGCCCTCGTACACCTTGCCGGCCGGGCGCGAGGTCAGCAGGAAGGCGCCGTCGTCACGGATCAGGATGCCCACGGCCACCTGGACTTCCTTTCGCCCCGGACCGCCTTCGCGCGGCCGCTCGCCATCGGCCACCAGCACACCGTCCGTCATGCCGGGTGGCGGCCTGCATAGTCGCGCGCAAACTGGTAGGCCACGCGGCCGCTGCGGGAGCCCCGCTCGAGTGCCCACACCAGGGCCTCGGGTCGCGCCACCACGATGGCCTGCGCCGTCACGCCGAACGCCGACAGCCACTGCGCCGTGATTGCCAGGTACTCGTCCTGGCTGAACGGGTAGAAGCTCACCCAAAGGCCGAAACGCTCGGACAGGGAAATCTTTTCCTCCACGACCTCCCCGGGATGCACCTCTCCGTCGTCCGTGTGCCGGTAGCTCAGGTTTTCCTTCATGTATTCGGGCAGCAAATGGCGCCGGTTGCTGGTGGCGTAGATCAGCACGTTCGGTGTGCTGGCCGCAACCGACCCGTCGAGAATCGACTTGAGCGCCTTGTAGCCGGCTTCGCCGTCCTCGAAACTCAGGTCGTCGCAGTAAACGATGAACTTCTCGGGCCGCTGCGCAACGACGTCGACGATGTCCGGCAGGTCAGTCAGATCAGCCTTGTCCACCTCGATCAACCGCAGCCCCTGGAGCGCGTACTCATTCAGGCAGGCCTTGATGAGCGAAGATTTTCCCGTGCCGCGCGCACCCGTGAGCAGCACATTGTTGGCGGGCTGGCCCCGCACGAACTGAAGCGTATTGCGCTGGATCTTGTCCTTCTGGGTGTCGATTTCCTTGAGGTCCGACAGCGCAATGGCCGCGACGTGCCGCACGGGCTCAAGCGCGCCGTGGCCGGACGACCGCACGCGGTAACGCCAGGCGATACCGGCCTGCCAGTCGGGTGCCGACAGCGGCCTGGGCAGCACGGCTTCGATGCGCGTCAGAAGCTGGCCCGCGCGTTCGATCAATTGCTCGAATTTTTCGTTCATCGGCGTGGCGAGCCCTTAGGACCGGTAATCGGCGTTGATGCTGACGTATTCGTGGCTGAGGTCGCAGGTCCACACCGTATCGGCCGCACTGCCGCGGCCCAGCGCCACACGCACCGTGATCTCCTGCTGCTTCATGATGCGTTGCCCGTCCTCCTCGCGATAGGCTGGATTGCGCCCGCCATTTGCGGCGACGTGCACATTGTCGAGGTACAGGTCGATCCCCGCCTGGTCCAGGTCATCGATGCCGGCGCATCCGACCGCGGCCAGGATGCGCCCGAGGTTGGGATCGCTGGCGAAAAATGCCGTCTTGACCAGCGGCGAGTGAGCGATCGCATAGGCAACCTTGCGGCATTCCGCTCCGTTGCGTCCGCCTTCGACACGCACGGTGATGAACTTGGTCGCGCCCTCGCCGTCGCGCACGATGGCCTGGGCCAGCTGCAGCGCAACGTCCAGCATGGCCATCTGCAAGGCCCGGCCATCTGCGCTGTCCAGCGAAGAAATCAGCCTGTTGTCTGCCTGATGGGTGGCGATCACCACGAACGAGTCGTTGGTCGAGGTATCCCCATCGACGGTCACGCGGTTGAACGAGCCCTCCGCCAGGTCGTGGGCCAGCTGCTGCATCAGCGCGGGATCGACCCGGGCATCGGTGGCCATGAAGCCCAGCATAGTTGCCATGTTCGGGCGGATCATGCCTGCCCCTTTGCTAATGCCGGTAACGGTGACCAGTGCACCGCCCAGCTCCACCTGGCGGCTGCACGCCTTGGCGACGGTGTCTGTGGTCATGATGCCTTCGGCGGCCCGCAGCCAGTTGTCGGGCCGGGCATCGTCAAGCGCGGTGGACAGCCCGGCTTCTATACGCTCGACCGGCAATGGCTCCATGATCACGCCCGTTGAGAACGGCAATACCTGATGCGCAGCCAGGTCCAGCCGATGCGCCAGCGCTGCGCAGGTGGCACGCGCCCGGGCCAGCCCGTCCTGACCGGTACCGGCATTGGCATTGCCAGTGTTGATGACCATCGCGCGGACAGCACCGTGCGCCAGGTGTTCACGGCAGACTTGCACGGGGGCAGCGCAGAAGCGGTTCTGGGTGAATACACCTGCTACCGATGCGCCGGCATCGACCAGCACGACCGTCAGATCTTTGCGATTGGCCTTGCGGATGCCGGCCTCGGCCACACCGATACGCACTCCCGCGACGGGACGCAGGTCGGCCGCCCTGGGCGCGGACAGATTAACAGGCATGCAGGGCTCTCCTAGTTAGCTGCGGTTGGCGGACGTCAGGTTGAACACGGCGCGCCGCTTCAGGCCTGCCGCCACGGCAGGCCGCGCAGTCGCCATCCACCCCGGCGTCCACGCTGGGCGTGCTCATCCGGGTCGCCCTCGAAGCCTTCCAGGATGTTGTAGGCCTCGATGCCCAGATCGGTGGCATGCCTGGCCGCGGCGATTGAACGCACGCCACTGCGGCACAGCAGCACGGCCTTCTTGCCCGGTGGGACAGCAGCCTTGAGCCCGCTATCGAAGGCCACATTCATTGCCATGCCTGGCCATTGCTTCCAGGCCAGAGGGACCGCGCCAGGCACAAAGCCGACCCACTCGCGCTCGGCATCGGTCCGCACGTCAACCAGGATCGCGCCGCCGGCCTGCCACCAGTCGAAGGCCATTTTTGGCGTGATATCGCCCGCGTATCCAGCCGCCGGACGCGGTTGCGCGGGGCCCGCAGCAGAATCTGCCTGGGCAACGGGCGCACCGGCATCGTGACGCAGGCCCGAGCTCAGGTTGGCGGGAACCGCCTCGTCGATTCGCCTGGGTTTGGGCAGATTCAGCTCATCCATGATCGCCTTGAATTCTGCCAGCGACCTGCCCGCGACCCGGGCATTTCCCGCCTTCTCGGCACCGATCGTGGAGTAACTGCGGCCCTGGTAATCATGGGCCGGCCAGACGATGGTCTCGTCGGGCAGGGCAAACAGGACTTCAGTCAGGCTGCGATAGAGCGCCGCGGCACTGCCTGACTGAAAATCGGTGCGACCGCACCCGTTGATCAGCAGCGTATCCCCGGTAAACACGTGGTTGCGCCATCGGTAGCTCATGCTGCCGGCCGTATGGCCGGGCGTGTGCAGGGCTTCGATCTCTTCGCCGCCAAAGCGAAGACGCTCGCCATCGCGCAGTTGGACCGCTGCCGTGGTAATTCCGCAGCCTTCGGGCGCCGCTGTCTTGGCACCTGCATGCTCAGCCAGCTGGCCCGCGCTGGTAATGTGGTCGGCGTGCGCGTGGGTCTCGACAGTCCAGGCCAGCCGCAAGCCACGCTCACGCAGCACCCCCAGGTCTCGTTCGAGCTGGTCATCGACCGGATCGATGATCAGTGCATCGCCCGTTGCGGCGTCGGCCAGCACATACGTAAAGGTGCTTGAGGCCGGGTCGAACAACTGGATCGGGTCCATCGCGTCAGACGATCTTCACGGTCAGGTTGGGTAGCTTGTCGATGTGCATCTCGATGACATCGCCGCGCACCACCGGTCCCACGTTTTCCGGTGTGCCCGAGTAGATGATGTCGCCAGGGAACATCTCGAAGGCCTCGGACAGCTTGCTGATCTGTTCGGCCACCGACCAGATCATCATCTTGAGGTCAGCGCTTTGCTTGAGTTGACCATTGACCTTCAGCCAGATTGCGCCTTCGCTGAAATGCCCGATCTGCGCAACCTTGTGGATGGCCCCAATGGGGGCAGAGCGGTCAAAGCTCTTACCGATTTCCCACGGCTTTTTTTCGTCGCCCATGGCGCGTTGCAGGTCTCGCCGCGTCATGTCCAGCCCCAGCGTATAGCCCCAGACATGATCGAGGGCCTGGCTGATGGGTATGTTGCGGCCACCCTTGCCCAGTGCCGCCACCAGTTCAGCCTCGTAGTGGTAATTTTTGGTCAGCGGCGGATAGGGATGTTCCGGCATGGTGCCCGCCTGCACGAACTGGATTGCGTCAGTCGGTTTCTGGAAAAAGAACGGCGGCTCGCGATCCGGATTCGAGCCCATTTCGATCGAATGGGCGCGGTAGTTGCGGCCGATGCAGTAGATGCGTCGCACCGGGAACATCTCGTCTGAGCCGACTATGGGAATATATGTGGCGGGCACGGCGAACGGGGTGCGTGCCGATGCCGTACCTGCCGGGGTGGCGCACCCGGCCAGGCCCGTTGCTACCGCTGAGGCGGCGGCTCCCTGGAAAAAGTCCCTTCGGTCCATCGTCGCCTCCTTCAAGTGGAAATTACCCTGTTCTGCCCACGATAGCTCGCCCGCCTCCAATTATCAATCCGCGCCGCACGCGGTTTCAATGGCTGCCGCCGAGGTAGGCCGCCTTCACCGCCGGATCGTCCCGCAATTTTGCCGCGTCCCCATGCACCGATATCCGGCCGTTCTCAAGAACGTAGCCGTAGTCGGCGACGTTCAATGCTGCTGCGGCAAACTGCTCCACCAACAGCATGGTCACGCCTTCCGAGCGCAGGCGCGAAATGATTCGAAAGACTTCCTGCACCAGAATCGGCGCCAGCCCCATGGAGGGTTCATCCAGAAGAACAACGTCGGGGTTCAGCATCATGGCCCGTGCCATTGCCAGCATCTGTTGCTCCCCGCCCGACAAGGTGCCGGCCAGCTGCACACGACGTTCCTTCAGGCGCGGAAAGTATTCCATGACGCGCTCCAGATCGCGCTGGATGTCGCCCTTGGGGCGAGACCCCGTGAATCGGGGAAACGCGCCCAGCAAGAGATTGTCAGTCACGCTCATTGTTGCAAAGACGCGCCGCCCCTCCGGGGAATGGGCCAGCCCGAGCTTTGCAATGCGATACGACTCAAGGCCGGTGACGTCGTTGTCACCCAGGACGATACGGCCCTGAGAGGGAGCGATCATGCCGCAAATGGCGCGCATCGTCGTGGTCTTTCCGGCACCATTGCTGCCGATCAGGGTGACGACCCGGCCCTTGGGCACCTCGAGCGAGATACCGTGCAGCACTTCGACCTTGCCGTAGCCCGCGTGGAGGTTGGTGATGGAGAGCATTTGTGTTGCACCGGTGGGGTCAGGCATGCGCATCCGCGCTGCCGAGGTAGGCCTCGACGACCTTGGGATCGGATTGCACGGCGGCAGGAACGCCTTCGGCAATCTTCTGTCCGAAATCGAGCACGGTCACGGTGTCGCAGATCGACATGACAACGTCCATGTGATGTTCGATGAGGATGACAGTGATGCCGTGCTCGCGGACCTTGCGCACGATCGCGATCAATTCCTTGATATCGGGCGCTGTCAGCCCGGCGGCCGGTTCGTCCAGCAGCAGCAGCAGCGGACTCAGGGCCAGGGCACGCGCGATCTCGAGCAGCCTTTGCTTTCCATACGGGAGATTGCGCGCCTCTTCGCCAGCGAACGACTCCAGGCCCACGAAGTCCAGCAACGCATGGGCCCGGGCCGCGCCCTGGTCGTTCTCGCGCCGATACCGCGGTGTATGCACAGCGACATCGAACAGATTGCTGCGGAAACTGTGATGCAGGCCGACCAGTACATTTTGCAGCGCCGTCATCTCACCGAACAACTGCACGTTCTGGAACGTCCTCGCGATGCCGGACAGAGCGATATCCGCCGAGGTCCGCCCGACGATCGACTGGCCCAGGAAGCCGATGGTCCCGGCTGTAGGCTCGTAGATTCCCGTGAGCACATTCATCATGGTGCTCTTGCCCGAACCGTTTGGGCCGATCAGGCCGTGGATCGTGCCGCGGCGCACTTTGAGATCGACATCGTTCAATGCCTTCAGGCCGCCAAACTGCATCAGCACGCCGGTGGCTTCCAGCATGTCCGCGGGCGCATCGGCACTGGCGGTGGCGACGCCGTCTTGCACCTTGGGCAGGTCGCGTGCGGCCTCGGCGTCGGCCCGGGCATGGCCCTTCATGTTGAGCGCTCCCCGCACGAAACCAACGATGCCGTCCTGCAGGTAGTAGACGACAAACAAGGTGATGAGGCCAAAGATCGACAGCCGCCAGTCGGTCATGGTGGTGAGCACAAAAGAGACGATCGCCAGTGCAACGCTGCCCGCCACCGGGATGGCCACCTTGAGCGGACTGGTCTTGCCGCGCCACACCAGGAAGGCGGCGCCCGCCGCGACCAGAACCGCGATGGCCACGGACACATACCGGAACATTTCAATGTCGTCCAGCAGCTTGGGCAGCATGACGATGATGGCCGCGCCCAGCATCGCGCCACTGCGTGTTTTGCGTCCACCCATGATGATGGCCAGCAGGAAGAGCACCGTCAGTTCGAAGTTGTAGGTGTTGGGCGAGATGTACTGTTCTGAAAACGAATAGAGCGAGCCCGCCAGTCCGGCGAAGCCTGCGCTGATCAGGAATGCATAGACCTTGTAGCGATAGACGGATACGCCCATGCAATCGGAGGCCACCGGGCTGCCGCGCAGGGCTTCAAAGGCGCGGCCCAGTTGGGATTTGAGGATGCGGTCCACCACCACCAGGGAGAGGATCATGAGCACCAGCACCATCCAGGCCAGCGGCACGCTCATCCAGAACAGGATGGGCAGCACGATGATGAGGTTGAGCAGGTCGAACATCGTGCTCATCATTTTGCCGGTGACGAAGGCGCGGACCTTCTGAGTCTGGCCGATGAGGTAGCCGATGCGGCCGGTGGGGGTGCGTTCGAAATAGTCGATCGGCAGCCCGAGCAGACGCTTGAAGACGAACAGGTTCATCTTGAGGTCGAGCCGCAGCGCGATCACGGCGGTTAATTGCCGGCGGACATAACCGAGCAGCGCTTCGAACAGCAGGGCGACGATCAGCACCGCGGTGCCCATCACCAAGGTCGCCATCACCTTGTAGCCCATCACCTTGTCGATGATGAGCATGATGAGCAGCGCCGGCACGACTGAGAGGAAGGCCATGACGATGCCGCCGAGGACGATATCGCGGATGATTTTGCGCTCTGACGCGACGATGCGGGCTATCCACATCATGTTCCACGGCTCGTTGTCGCCGCCGCGGTCGCGGTCGGGCCGGATCATCAGGGCTTCGCCCGCCCACAACTGGGAGAGCCGCAACTGGTCGACCGGGACGCCGTCCTGCTCGGTGGTGATCACCGGGTCCTTGATCCAGACCACGTTGCGCACGGGGTCGGGGCGGGCGACGACGGCGGCGGTGCCGTCCTTCATCAACAGCACGACGCTCCCGGCGGCTTCGAGCTTCATCAGCTGGCGCCAGCTCATGCGGGCGGCGCGGCACCACAGGCCGGAGGCGCTCACCCATTCGGCGAGCATGGCGGGTGAGGGTTCCTCGCCGCGCTTCAGCCGCAGGTCGTCACGCTCGAGATCGGCGCCCTGGTCGCGGGCGCCGGCGATCACGGCGAGCATGCGGATTTCGCGCGGCGTCAGCTCAGCTGCGTTGTCGGCGCCGGTCGGGGCGCCGCCGGCGGGCTCGTCCGCGGGCGGCGTAGCGGAAGGTTGGGAATCCAAAATGGGTTACCTCATGATTATCATCGGCCGCGCTGTCCGTACAGCGCCCGGGCCGGGGGTAATGAAAGGAAGCGCGCCGTCACTGATGTGACATCTCGCCGGCGCCGCTCGACAAATATCTTCCGTCACAACTCGCCCGACACACTTCACGCGAAAAGCTTCTCCGCAAGCCACTTATAGCGCGAACGGGCCGCTCGCCCAAGCATGCTCGCACCCGGGGCATATAGCATAAGCGTGAACCAGAGATTATGAAAAACCGCTCGCGGGGGTCGCGTCGAGGGGCCTCGGCGCCGGTTCCGGGGGGCATCCGGGGCGCACGAAACCCGCCTCCCGTGGGCCCGTGATGATTGCAACACTGGCCGCCGCGTGGCATGCAATCGGGCCCGGGGTGGCGGCCTCGGGATGGCCGTACCGGGCCGTCATCGGCGGCGGTCGGTGATCGCGAGGCATGCTGCTTTCCAGGGTTGGGTTGTCATCATCATGAGCACGCTGCAACTGGGCGATTCCGGCCGCGACGTCGAGGTCTGGCAGCGCTTCCTCGCCCAGGTCTGGCTGGCCGAATTCGATACGATGATGCCAGGAACTTTCGACGAGGCGACCGAGGAGGCGACGCGGGTGTTCCAGGAGGAGCACAAGCTCAACGTCACCGGCATCGTCGACCGCGACACCTTCGCCGCCGCCCGCCTGCAAGGGCACGCGATGATCGACGCGATGATCTATAAAGGCCCAACTAAAACAACAGCTTTGCTGGTGTTCGCGATCCTCGTTGTGGTCAGTTTCATGTCCCAGTGCATGCTGATGCCGGATAGCGGACGGCGTATGAGCGGCCAGTCGCTGCCGCTCAGCCCAACGCTCAATCCGACCGCGCCGCGGCCGCCATCGTGCCCCGGCTGGTTCTGCTGAACCACTGCGGGCGGCCTCACGGCGCGACCACGACATAGCGGGCGGCGAGGAAACGGTCCTCGGCGAAAGCCTCGCGGAGAGGGCCGACCCGGGCCGCCTCGACCGCAATGAACAGTCGGCGGAAGGAGGCGATTTCACCCCGCGCACGGGCATGAAACAGCGCCGTCAACGCCCGCGTCGCCGCCGATCGGGGCGCGCAGCACGGACATCCCGGCGCGTGCCCGGCGAGACCCGGCGGCCCCGGCTGGAGGGGATAAAAGGTGACGCCGGGCGGGGTCGCGCCGACTCCATCGCCGATGCCATCGCCGGTGCCGCCGCCGGTGCCGTCGCCGGCGATCGCGTCGTCCGTGGTGGCGGTCTCGGCGCCATTGAAATGCACCGGTATGCGTGAATCGCTGGTCAGCAACATATGCTAGACATAAGGATATCTTTATACGATAACAAGCCATGGAGACACTTTTGACCACCCTGCGCGCCGCCGCCGAGCCCACCAGGCTACGCCTGCTGGCGCTGGCCGCGCAGGGGCAGTTCTGCGTGATCGAATTCGCCGAGGTGCTCGGCCAGTCGCAGCCACGCCTGTCCCGCCATCTCAAACTGCTTGGCGAGGCCGGGCTGCTCGACCGCTCGCGCGAAGGCTCCAACACCTGGTTCACCCTCCCCTCGGCCACCACGCCGGCGGGCTCGCTGGCGCGGCTGCTGCTCGGCCG
>JANYAN010000239.1 GCA_025361305.1 Burkholderiales bacterium | reverse complement strand
CCGCTGGTGGAGGCGAAGTTCTTGATCAGGAACTCGTAGGCGTTGCCGATGATGTCGAGTTGGCCGACGCGGCTGGGGCGCAGGTTGAGTTCCGGCTTGGCGAAGTCATCGAGCAGGTGGCGCAGGATGTCGTTCTTCTGCTGCTCATCGCCGAGCTTGTTGGAGTTGAAACTGATGTCTTGGAACACGTCGCGCAGCTTCGAGAGGTTGGCCTCTTCGATGGCGTGCAGCGCCTTGTCGATGCGCTCGCCGTTGCCCGGGCTGTGGCGCTGGGTGTGCAGTGCGTAGAAGCTGGCTGAGGCCGGCAGCACGAAGCGCTCGTTCTTGAGCATCTCCTCGATGAGTTCGGGGTGGTCGCCGTACTGCTTCTTGTAGTTGTCGTAGTGGTCTTGCCAGACATCGGAGACGTACTTGAGGAACAGCATGGTCAGGACATAGTCCTTGTAGATGCTGGGGTCCACCGTGCCGCGGAAGGTGTCGCAGGCAGCCCAGACGGCGCCGTTGATGTCGTCTTGGCTGACGGGCGCGTGCGTGACGGAAAGATCGTTCATGGGGAGTCCTGCTGGATGTCTGGCTGAGTGGCCTGGCTCAGGCCTTCGGCGAGTGCATGCAGCTGCAGCTCGCGGTTGCGAATGAGTCGGTGAAGCGCTTGGCGCTCGCGGCGCGCCAGATCGGCCAGGGCAGCGATGCCGCGCTGCTGCCGCATCGAGGGGATGTGGAGGGACAGGGCCTCGAGCACCGGACGGCGGATGCTCAGTTGGCCGCTGCCCTCGGCGGCCTGTTGAAGTTGCCGCTGGAATGGTGGTTGATTGATCTGCCAGGCCAGGAAGGCCGGGTCTACCGAAGCTGGTGCCTTCACGCGCAGGTGGAAGAAGGCAGGGGCGCACACGGCCCGGGCGGGCGGCTCGTCAACGCAGACGGCGTAGAACCGTGCGCCTTTGGCGACGAACAGGACGTCACCGGAGCGCAGCCAGTCAGGGTGCTTGCGGCCGCCCAGCGACGTGCGGATGGCGCCGCGCCAGTCGACCCCGGTTTCGGGATCAACGTCTTTCATCTGCACGACGCGCACGTCGCCATCGGGCAATTCCTCGATCGCGCCGCGGAACGGGTAACCCGCCTGCAGCGACGTGATCTCAGCAACGGTAACTATTGATGCATCAAACGACATGATGCAATAATACACAGACCTCTGTTCGATGCTAGATTATTTTTGCATCCTGACGATTGATGCGAATTCGATGGGATCCAACATCGGAGCGTCGAGCGTCGCCTCCGCCCCAGTCGCCGGGGCAGAACTCCAAAGCGGCTCTCGGCACTGCGGGAATCGGCGACCGAGTCAGAGCGGATCGTCGCGCCGACCTTGCTCCGCCTCCGAAAAATCTCTCGCGAGGTCTCACGACCGATGATTCCGATCGAAGAATCGTCGCTGGGACTGGCGCGTTGAGGGCGCTGCTTGTCACTCGGAGTGACAGCACGTCCCGCTCTTCAGACGTGCCCCGGCCCACTCGCTCATCGAGCGTAAGGCGAAGCTGCGTCGCTGGTCTGTCACTCCGATTGACAAGGCAGCTTCGCTCACGAGCTGCCTTCTCGTTGTCGCCATCGGCAATGCCAAGGGCGACGATCGATGGCCTGGCGCGGTGCTTCAGTGGTAGTCGTCTTCGAGCTGGTGGCGCACTGCCAGGATGGTCACCGTCGATGCGTCCTCGATCTCGAACAGGGCGACGTAGCCGCTGTGGCCGAACGGGATCAGCAACTCGCGAAGGAAGGGGCTGGGGCCGGCCTTGCGATAGATGAAGGGCGAGCGACCGAGACTGTCGACCGAGCCAACGATCGTGCCGAGTGCGCGCTCGGCCAGATCGAGGTCTTCGACGGTGGTCGCGCAATCGAGCAGGTATTCGTACAGGCGCTTCAGGTCGTCACGCGCCAAGGCGCTGTAACGAACGACGAAGCTCACCCACGCGCCTTCTTCCGAACCTTGGCCTTGGCCAGCATTTGGCGGAGTTCGGCGTGAACCTGGTCGGCCGCGAAGTAGACGCCGGTGCGCTTGGCCTCCTCGC
>JANYAN010000231.1 GCA_025361305.1 Burkholderiales bacterium | reverse complement strand
CAGGTCCTGCTGGGTCGCCGCTTTCTGCACCAGTTCGCGCGGCACCGACACTTCCTTCAAGTACTGCGCAGCGTCGATGGTCGGGACCTCCTTGGCAAGGATCTCCTTTTGCACCAGGCCAATCACCTGGGTCGTCGCACGCTGGATTTCGGCAATCTGGGCACCCGAGGTGGCTTCCAGTTCCGGCAGCGCGATCATTGCCTTGCGCTGGGCGGAGACGTAGTGGTCCAGGGCGTCCTGCAGATCCTTCACGGTTTCAGAGATACGCGCACGGTCCGACGGGCGGAATGCGTCGCGTAGCGCGGCCTCCAGGCGCTGCGGATTGGCGCTGTCGGCGCCAGACTTGGCCGCCGCGATCTCCTGCAGGCGCGAAACCACTGGGCTGCGCAGCTGATCCAGCGATTCGGACAGGCGGGGCAGATCCTCCATGCCTTTGAACACGCGATACGCAGGAAACGCAGCCAGCGCGAACGCCACCATGCTCAGAAGGGCGAACTGCCGCCACAACCTCAGTCGCAGCAGGAAGTTGAATCTAGGGCCGCCGGTGCCGGCCACTTGGGTGTTGTCCATCTCAGACTCCGAATAAAGTGAAACAAGGTGACCCGGTAGCACGCGTGTTCGGGTCGGAAATGAATGTCAGGGCGCATGACGGTCAAGGAAGAGATTCGAGCGAGCGTTCGAGCATCTGCATCAGGGCGGTGCAGTCCAGGTCGAACCAGAGTTGCTCGCCGATCATGGCGGCGCCGCGCACGTGCGGCGCCAGCTGAGATGGCGCCGCACTGGCGTCGGCGCCTTCGCCATCCGACCAACGCAGCCGCTGGGGCAGGCCGTCGATCACCATGCCGGCCGCGTCGGCGCCGTGCGAGAGCACGAGCAGCATGCGTTTGGCTTTGGCATCCGGTTCCACGCCGAGGTAGCGCGACAGGTCGAAGACCGGCGTCAGCATGCCGTGCAGGTTCGCGATGCCGCAGAACCATTCCGGGACGTTGGGCAGCCGGAATATCTCTGGCATCTCGGTCAATTCGCTGCCGTCCTCGTAGCGGACCATCAGGCGCAGTTCGCCGATGCGAAATCCCTGACGGAGCTGGTCGCCAACCCGCAGCGCCCGGCCCGTCTGGGGGCCGGAGCGGTCGATCGCAAGTTCGAGGACAAACCCGCCGGTCAGCGCCTGGGTGGGCGTCAGCGGAAGGCCTGCGGGCAAACCAGTGCCGGCTGAATCGGCGGGGCGCAGGATGGTGTTGTGTTCCATGGTGCTGCCTCAGGCGTCGATATGGGCGAGAATCTGCTCGCTCGTGTACGGCTTGGCCACATAACCCTTGGCGCCAAGCATGCGACCCCACGCGATATCGGCCTTCTGGTTCTTGCCGGTCACGAACACCACGGGGATGTCCTTGGTCGCGGCATCGGCCTTGAGCCGGCGCGTGGTCGCGAAGCCATCGAGCTCCGGCATGTTCACGTCCATCAGGATCAGGTCGGGCTGATCAATCTTGGCCCGCAGGAGAGCCTGCTCGCCGGAATCGGCCGACACCACGAAATGCCCGGCGGCGGAAAGGATCCGCTCCAGGTTCTGGCGATCGACCACGGCGTCGTCAACGATAAGTACTTTTCGGGACATGCAGATCTCCTGTGACTGAACCGGCTGTTGGGCGGGGCGATTCTTAGAGCGCGCGAACTTGCGAAAGCACTTGCTCGTCGGTGTAGGGCTTGGTGATGTAGCCTTTGGCGCCGAGCATCTGGCCCCAGGCCTTGTCGGCCTTCTGGTCCTTGGCGGTCACCAGCACCACCGGAATGTCCTTGGTGTCCGCATCGCCGCGCAGGGCACGCGTGGCGGCAAAGCCGTCCATGCCGGGCATATTGACATCCATCAGGATGGCGTCGGGCTTGTTGCGCTTGACGGAGGCGATCGCCTGCTCGCCATCGGTGACGGTGCTGACAATGTAGCCAGCGGTGCCGAGCAGCTTCTCGAGGCGGGTGCGGTCGACCTGGTTGTCTTCGACGATCAGAATATTTCGGGTCATTGTTTGTCCTTTGGTGGTTGGCTTCAGGGGTGGGGTAAACGAATCAATATGTCGCGGCGATGCCGGCAACGGACGGTGCAGGACGGTACGCGCGCACCTCAGACGCGGCGCCGACGGCGCGCGCCGGCGTCTTCGCGCCTAGATGTCGGGCCAGCACTTCGTGCAGTTGCACGGGGTCAACCGGTTTGGTCAGGTAGGTATCGCAGCCGGCCATCTTGCCGCGCACGCGGTCGAATGGTGAGGACTTGCTGGTCAGCATGATGACCGGCAGCGCGGCACCTGCCTTGGCGCGGGCCTTGATCCGGCGGCAGGCCTCGAAGCCGTCGATGCCGGGCATCAGCACGTCCATCAACACACAGGCAAATTGTTCGGCGGCGGCGGCGGCGATGCCGTCCTCGGCGCTATCGGCTTCAGCCACTTCGATGCCTTGACGCTCGAGCAGCGAACGCAGGTAGTTGCGAACAGCCAGGCTGTCATCGACGATCAGCACGCGACGATTGGCGGGCCGGGCAGCCGTGGACGCCGTTGCGGCTTCAGACGCCTTGCGCGGGCCCTGCTCCAGCGCCCTGTAAAGCAGCACCGGCAGGATCGGCCAGGTTACATGCCGGTCAATCACCGTGTGCCCTGGCCGGGCCGTCTTCGCGCCCGCCCAGATCACGGCCTTGGCTGTCAGCCACGGCTGGCTACCGGCCCATTGCAGCACCTGCGGGTCCTGTCCATCGAGCATGACCACGTCAGCAGTTGCACCATCGGCATCGGTGAGCAGGTCGATCCGCGGCGGACGCCGCTGCGAGAGCTTCACGGTGCCTTCCAGCAGCCGATGCTCCATCGCGCTGAAGCCCTTCACCAGCACCTTCAGAACCACGCCATCGGCCATCGGCTGCGCCTGACTCGGCGCGATCGATGCATGCGGTGGCAAAGCGCGGGCTGACTGCTGGTTCAACATGGGTGGCTCTCCGGTTCCGCCGATGGGCGAGGACTTGTTTTCGACGAACACAATCGTAGGTTGGGGTGCTTTCGCAAGCCATCCATGCGTTGCCCCCGGCAGGCGGGGGTCAGGGACCTGTGCAGCCATACAGAATTACCCCTAGACGGCCACGCAGGCGTCATGGAGGTCCATGTCATGCGGCTGCAACCGGCCGAACAGGAAATCCTCGAATTGCGCTTCCGGCAGCGCAAACACTTTCGGAGTGGCCCCCGCTGGACCGCGCTGCAGCAGTTCGCCCACCGGCGCCACGATGTTGTCGTTGGGCGCGACGAGGCCGATGACAGGCCGGACTCGCAGCGCTGCGACAACGGTGGTGACGCTGGCCACCAACTCGATCGCGGCGGACGGACGGGAGCCCAGCAACAGCGCCAGTCCATCCAGGCCGGACAGCGACTGGCGTACCATGGGCTGGCCGAGCGCGCGACGCGACAGAAGCCGCACGCGCATGACCTTTCGACCCACGGGAATGTCGACATAGGCCACGCCGACGTCACTGCTGTAGCTCTTGGCATTGGCAAATCGCTGATAGATCACCTCGCTGTCGAAGCGCTCGCCCAGCTTGCGCAAGAGGTCGAGCGGGCCGTTGTCTTCGGCGGCCAGCAGCGCGACATGGCGGTCGGGTGGCTGGCCGTAGCCGCGATGCGTCGTGACGGTGCAGGGCGCGCTCAGGCATTGCCAGACCGAGGCGGGCTCGCGCACGATGCCCTCTTCCATCTCATGCTTGACGTGGAAGACGCGGCGCCCGAAGGCCCCGGGGCCCTCGGCGCCCTGAGTGACGACCACGGCGAACGTCGTATTCAGCGAAGGCGCGCCGAGGCTGCGATGGAGCAATTTCTGGTGGGCATTGCGCGGGTCGCGCGACACGTGCTGCACCAGCGCCTCGACCTCGGCCTCTGGGCCTTCCAGCCAGAAAACAAACCAGCCGCGCGAATACAGCAGCGCCACGCGCACAGTCGGCGTCTGGCCTGCTTCGCAGTAGCGGTTGCGGATCTCGAACAGCTGGTCCATGACCGAACCCTGCACGCGTGAGACGCTCGCAAATATCACACGGGTCACTTTGGCCGGCAGGTGGCCCGACGCATCAATCGCTGCTAGGGGCGTTCCAGTTTCGCCCCGGGGCGTAGGTCTGTTCATGGCCTCGATCGTAGGCAGCGGCGGACAGCGCGGGCATCCGTGCGTGGCCCCCGGCCCGAAGGGGCCGCGCCCTGTCAGGGCATACGGAATTACCCCTAGATCGGGGTGGCGCTAGCGCTCGCTGCCGACCAGGCCGCAGCGGATCGCGTAACGCACCAGGCCCGCCAGGTCGCGAATCTCCAGCCGATCCATGATCTGGGTGCGGTGAGTCTCGACTGTCTTGATCGACAGGCCCAGATCGCGGGCAATTTCCTTGGACGACTGGCCCAGCGCAATCAGGCGCAGGATCTGGGTCTGGCGCCCGGTCAGTCCCGGGCTGGCGCGGCCCGTGCTGAAAGCCTGGGCCAGCTTGCGTGAAATAGCCGGGCTGAGATAGACGTCGCCGCGCTCCAGCGCCAGCAGCGCCAGGCCAAGCTCTTCGACAGCAGCGTCCTTCACCAGGTAACCGCTGGCGCCGGCACGCACCGCTTCGGCAACGTATTCGTCGTTGTCATACATCGAGAGCAGCAGTACCCGCGTACTCAGGCCTGCGGCCCCGATCTGGTGCAGCACAGCCAGACCGCTCAGCTTGGGCATGGCAATGTCCAGCAGGGCGACATCGGGCTTGAGTTCAAGGACCAGGCGCATGGCCTCTTCACCATCGGCGGCCTCGGCGATCACCTCGACGTTGGGCGTGGCGTCGAGAAGCGCCCGAAGACCCGCCCGCACCAGACGATGATCGTCTGCCAGCAGTACCCGCATTTTTGCCCTTTCCGCCGTTGTCTTCACCACGGCAAGTGCACCCGCAAGCTGGTGCCGCCGCCGCGCGTGCTGTCCATGTGCAAGTCGCCGCCAACTTCGGCGACACGGTCGTGCATGCTGGTGACCCCTAGTGAGGTGGTGCGCTGCAGCTCGAACCAGGTCTCGCCCGCGTCGAAGCCCACCCCGTCGTCGATCACTTCGATCCTAAGCATCTCATCAACCGTCTCCAGTATGACGCCTACGCGCGTCGCGTTGGCATGGCGCACCACATTTGTCAGCGCCTCCTGAACCACCCGGAAGGCAACCAGCTCGGTTTCCTCCGGCCCGCGGGGCGGCTCGAGCCGGCAGCGAATCTCGATCAGCGGCACCGACGGACGGATAAACCGGTCGATCAGCCAATTCAGTGCGGGCTCAAGGCCCAGGTCGTCCAGCAAATGGGGATGCAGCGACGCGCTGATGTCGCGCGCATGGCGCAGCGCCTCCTCGGCCAGGTCGATCGGCATGGTCAAGGCGTCGGCCGGCTTGTCGATCCGCTGGCGCATCGCCAGCGAAGCCAGCTGCATTTTCAGCGCCGTCAGGATCTGCCCGACATGGTCATGCAGGTCGCGCGCGATGCGCCGCCGCTCGTCCTCCTGCGCGTCGATCATCTTCATCGAGAGCTGGCTCAGGTTGGCGTTGATTTCGATCAGCTGCGCCTCCTTTCTGCGCAGCGCCGTCACGTCGGTCTGGATGCCGACGATGCACATCACGCTATTGTCGGCCCGGCGCAGTGCCTGGACGCGGACCTGCACATTGCGAGGCACATCGTCGGTGACCAGATCGAATGTCTCGTCCACGGCTTCGAGCGATGCCTTGGCTCGCGCATCCATCAGCGTGATCGCGTCGGCGTCGAACCTGGGCATAGTCTCGCGCACCGGATTGCCCAGCAAATGCTTGCGCGCAACCCTGTGCTTCTGTTCAAAGGCCTTGTTCACCAGCATGAACCGGCCGTCCGCTGAACGCAATGACAACGGCAGTGGGAGCGCGTCGATCAGTTGCTCGCTCGAACGCAGCTGCTCACCCAGACGCGACCGGTCGTCGCGCCGCAGCCACAACACGCCGGCCGCTACGACCATGAGCAACCCGACCAGCGCCAGGACCTGGCGGCGGGTCTGCACAATGTGCGCCGCAAAATCGTCGAGCTCGCGCTGCATGCAGGCGTAGGCACCGCGGTCGGCCTCCAGCACCAGATGATGGAAACGATCCATCAGTGCAGCGGCACTGACCGCCGCACCCGGGGCTGACAAGTCACGCATGAGCGCTTCATAGTCGCTTGCCCGCTGGGTGAGTTCGGCCAGACGCACCGCATCCTCGGCAACACTGCCGCTGCTGTCGCAGCGGGCGGTCTTCAGGGTCCGCAATCGTTGACGCACGGTTAGCGAGGCAGCGTCCAGGGTGGCCGTGGACTGATCCTGCCCCGGCACCGCCGACCCGTCGGGCCGTGGTTTCATCGAGCGCAAGGCCTCCTCAAGCGCCTGCAATTCACTGTGCCGGGCGGCAAATCTTGCGGCTGCCACCGGAACACTTTCAGTCGGCACTCGCATGATGAGCAAGACCAGGAGCGCCAGGCTCAGGCCAAATACGACCCGCACGACGACGATCACGAGGCGGTGTCGCCGCAGTTGGCCGTCAGCTTCGTTGGCGTGCGATTGCATGGGGATGTGCGCGAAAATTCATTCTAGAAGAAACGGCGTGGCAAACTTCGGGGGACGATGGCCTTGATCCTTTCGCTGCTCTCCATCTCCGCGGGCGCTTCGCTGGGTGCGATCCTGCGCTGGCTGCTGGCCACCAGCCTCAACCCGCTGCTGCCTTACCTGCCGCCGGGCACGCTGGCTGCCAACCTGATCGGAGGCTACCTGGTGGGTGTGGCGGTGGCGTTTTTTACCAGCATGCCCGAGGTATCACCCCAGGTGCGCCTGTTCGTCATCACCGGCTTCCTGGGTGGCCTGACAACCTTTTCGACGTTCTCCGCCGAAGTGGTTACCGAACTGCAACAGGGCCGTCCGAGTTGGGCGGTGCTACTGGCAGTGACGCACCTGGCCGGCTCGCTGATGCTGACGGCGCTGGGAATGGCGACCGTGGGCTGGCTGCGCGAGGGTTGACGCCGGCCTATACAGGCGCCAGCCAGTTCACCAGTTGCTCCGCCACTTCGGCGCTCTCGAGCAATTGCATGTGGTTGGTGCGATAGACGATCCGCTGTGCAGCGGGCGGGAACGCCAGTGTTCGGCTGGCGTCGTCGTGCTGGCCCAGCGCGCTGCGCAAGGGCACCAGGCCATCGCCTACCAGCCGGTCGGCCAGGGCGCTGCGCCGGCCAGCCGTAGTTGCCGCCACGGCGTAGCAAGACACACCCTGGGGTAGCGGCAGACTCTGGCCGAGGCCATGACGCAGGTCGGTAATGCCCGCACTGCGCAGTTGGCCCAGTTTTGCCAGGGGTGCGGTGTACGGCGTGGCACCCAGCAGCACGTCGACCCAGCTGCCGGCCCGCTCCAGTGGCGCACCATGATGGGGTGTGCCCAGAAAAACGATGTTCTTCAGGCACGCGGGCCAGCGCAGGTTTTGTTGCTGCGCGCCGCGCAAGGCACTGCGAATCACCAGGCCGCCCATGCTGTGGGCCAGCACGGTGATTTCTTCGAGAGGGCGTGGCCAGCACCCCGCCAGCTGCTCCAGTTGCACCGACAGCAGCCGCCCGTTCTCGGAGACATGAAGGCCGGTGTTGTAGCGCAGGTAGACGGGTGTGTAGCCCCGCGCCGACGCAAGTGCCCGGCCGTGGTCAAACAACTGCCCATCGCGCTGCCTCTGCCATTGCAGGTCGTTCATGCACAGGCCATGGACCAGCAACAGCACCTTGCCGGTCACCCCAGGCATTGGCGCCGGCGGCATCGCGCCGCCGAGTACCCGGCCTTCATGGCGCAGGCTCATGACGGTGGCGAACGGGCTGCCGCCTGCAGCCAGGCGGTCACCCATCACACCGTTGAGGGCTGCTATCACTGCCAGCCGCTGACTGGTGCCCTCGTCGCCGTCGTCCCCCGACTCGAGCAGGGGTTCGAGCCGCGCCAGCACGGTGTCCAGGCTTTTTCCCACCAGCCGCGTGATGCCGCGAACACTCGCATAAACCAGGCCGGTGACCCCGCCGGTCTGCGCCGGCTGCTTGCCGCCGGCCACGCCCAGCGTCTTCCAGACCGATTGGTGCACGCCCTCGACGATCCGGGCAACCCCTTCGGTGGCTTGCGTGGCCAACTGAGCGATGCCACGCAGATCGGAGCCCCTCAGGTGCCTGGCCCGTCCGCGGGGCGGCCCGGTCATGCGTGGCCGGCCGCCGGCGCCCCCGTGTAGCCACGGGGAATGGCCGCCAGCAGCTGGCGGGTGTAGGGGTGGGCCGGCCGGGCGTAGATCTGTTCGGATGTGCCTCGCTCGACGATCTCGCCCTGGCTCATCACCAGGATCTCGTCGGCCATGTACTTCACCACCGCCAGGTCGTGGCTGATGAAGACATAGGTCAGACCGAATTCTTCCTGCAGATCCAGCAGCAGGTTGAGCACCGTCGCCTGCACGCTGACGTCGAGCGCACTGACGCTTTCGTCGCAGACGATGATCTCCGGCTGCATGGTCAGGCAGCGCGCGATCGCGATGCGCTGGCGCTGGCCGCCGGAAAATTCGTGCGGGTACTTGCCGAAAGCGTCACGCGGTAGCCCCACCTTCTCGATCCACGATATCGCCTGCTGGACGCGGGCTGCGTCGTTTGCGCCGATGCCGTGGATGCGCATCGGCTCCATCAGGATCTGCCCGACGGTGAAGCGCGGGTTCAGGCTGGCATACGGGTTCTGGAAAATGATCTGGATGCGCCGGCGATAGGCCCTCATCTGCGCAGGGCCCAGGGTGGCCAGATCGGCGCCTTCGAACATGATGCTGCCGGCCGTGGCTTCGGTCAGCCGTGTGAGCATCATCCCCACCGTGGTCTTGCCCGATCCCGATTCGCCGACCACCCCCAGCGTACGGCCCTTGTGAAGCGAGAACTCCGCCAGCTTCACGGCGTCCACCTTCCTGCGCCTGAACAGTCCGTCTTTCAGGCGGTATTCCTTGCGCAGGCCAGCCACCTCGATCAAGGCCGGACCGGCAATGGGGGCCGAGACGCGCTCTTGCGTGCTGAGCGGGCGATTGTTCACCAGGTCGTCGATCACGGCCAGACGGCGCGGCCTGGCATCCAGGCGCGGTCGGCAGGCCAGCAGCGCCTTGGTATAGGCGTCCTGCGGCGCATTGAATATTGCCTCCACGTTGCCGGCTTCGCGCACCTGGCCCTCGCGCATCACGACAACCTGGCTGGCAATCTCGCCAACCAGACCCAGGTCGTGGCTGATGAACAGCATGCTCATCTTCTTGCGCTGCTGCAGGTTGGCCAGCAATTCCATGATCTGGCGCTGCACGGTGACGTCCAGCGCCGTGGTGGGCTCGTCGGCGATCAGCAACTTGGGCTCGCAGGCGATGGCCATTGCGATCATCACACGTTGCTGCTGGCCGCCCGACAACTCGTGCGGATAGGCACCCAGCCGTGCCTTGGCCTCCGGGATACCGACTTCGGTCAGCAGTTCGAGCGTGCGGTCCAGCGCCTGACGGGCGCCCAAGCCGGCGTGAATCCGCAGGACTTCGGCGATCTGCTCACCCACCGTGAAGACCGGGTTGAGCGAACTCATCGGCTCCTGGAACACCACCGAAATATCCTTGCCCCGCAGGGCGCGCATCTCGTCGTCCGAGGCCTGCAGCAGGTCACGCCCAGCGTACAGGACCTGGCTGGAAGGGGCCAGCAGCGCGTTCTCTGGCAACAGCCGAACGATGCTCATGGCGCTGACGCTTTTGCCGCTGCCCGATTCGCCCACCAGCGCCACCGTGGCGTTCTCGGGGATCTGGAAACTCACACCGCGCACTGCCGGCTGGACCCTGTCCCTGCCCATCCGGAAGGAGACCTGCAGGTCGCGCACATCGATCAAGGGGGTCATATGCTCTCTTATCGCAGCTTGGGGTCCAGCGCGTCGCGCAGCGCATCGGTCAGCAGGGCGAAGGCCGTCACGAAGGTGGCCATGAAGGCTGTGGCCGCGGCCAGCTGCCACCATTTGCCCAGCACCAGTTCGGTCTGCGATTCGGCCAGCATGGTGCCCCAGCTGACCATGTCGATGGGCACGCCCAGGCCCAGGAACGACAGGATGACTTCGGCCTTGATGAAGCCCACCACCAGCAGGCTCAACTGAACCAGCACCACATGGCTCACGTTGGGCAGGATGTGAGTAAACATGCGCGACGCATGGCTGGCACCAATGGCCTCGGCAGCGCGCACATATTCGCGGTTGCGGTGCTTGATGTACTCGGCCCGCACCAGCCGGTAAATGCCTGTCCAGCCCACCGCGCCCAGAATGACGACCACCGGCGCGATGCCGGTGGCGATGAAACTCTTGGCCAGCGGCCCGGACTTGAACACGGCGGCCAGTGCGAAGATCAACAGGATATAGGGCACCGACGTGAAGACGTTGTAGACCCACTCGAGAAAGTCGCCCAGCCTGCCGCCGAAGTAGCCGCCCAGGGCTCCAAGCACCGTGCCAATCAGCGTCGCCAGGAGGGCAGCGGAAATTCCGACCAGGATGGAGACCTGGGCGCCCTTGATCGCCTTGCCCAGCACGTCGCGGCCGATCCGGTCACCGCCCAGCGGCAGCGTGGTTGCCTTGGCCTGCACCACGGTCTTGATCTTGGCGGCACGCGCATCGATCTCGGCGTAGCGCGGCGCCAGCGGGTCGACATCGCTGAGGTCCACATTGGGCGGCCGCGGCGCTTCGATCTCGGCCAGCTCGCGTGCGTCAGCACCAATAATGGTCGGCGGTGCGAACGGCTCGCTCACTTCGCTCTGCCACTGCGCACCCACCACCCCGGCCTGGGCCAGCAGCACGAGCACCATGAACAGGACGACGATGACCAACGACACCATACCCACCCGGTCGGTGCGCAGGCGCGTCCAGGCGCGTGCCCAGACGCCCGGCGAGTGAGGTAACGCCAACGCCTCCTGCATGACTGCGGCAGCCAGATTTTCCGGTGTGGCCGGGACCGGGACGGTAGCGCTCATTTCAATACGACCCGTGGATCGACGAACTTGTACAGCACGTCGGTGATCAGATTGATCACCATGGTCAGCGCTGCCAGGTAGATGGTGACGGCCTGGATCACCGGGTAGTCGCTGCGGCCCACCGCCTGGAAAACCTCGCGGCCCAGGCCCGGCACCGAGAAGAACACCTCGATCAGGAAGGAGCCGATGAACACCCCAGGAAGCTGGGTGGCCACATTGGTAAGGACGGGGATCATCGCATTGCGCAGCACATGCTTGAACAGGATCGTGTTCTCGGCCACACCCTTGGCGCGCGCCGTGCGCACGTAGTCATGCCCGATTTCGTCGAGGAAGAAGCTGCGGTACAGGCGCGTGTGCGGTGCCAGGCTGACCAGCACGGCCAGCAGGACAGGCAGCGGGGCATATACCGTGAGGTTGGTCCACAGGCTGTTGCTCCAGCCCTGGACCGGGAACCAGCCGAAGCGGAATGCGAAAAGGTACTGGCCGATGATGATGTAGACCAGGAAGCTGATCGACAGCGCGATCGTGCTGATGATCATCACCAGCCGGTCGGTCAGGCTGCCGCGGACATAGGCCACCGCCATGCCTGCGACGATCGCCAGCCCGACCTCCAGCAGCAGGATCGGGATCATGATGGTCAGCGTGGCCGGCAGGCGTGTCTGGAAGATATGGGTGATCGACTCGTTGGTGGCCCAGCTGCGCCCCCAGTCGAACACCACGACCTTCTGGACAAACAGCCACAGCTGCTCGAGCACCGGCTTGTCCAGGCCCAGCTGGCGGCGGATCGACTCGACCTGCTCGGCCGAGGCCTGCAGGCCGGCAATGATCTCGGCGGGGTCGCCGCCGGCATACTTGAACAGGAAAAACACCAGCAGGATGACCCCGCCCATGGTGGGGATCATCTGCATGATCCGTCTCAAAACATACGAAAACATCGAAAACCTTCGCAAACCGCGGTTCGCGGGATGCCAATTTAGGGAAACTGCTCGTGGCAGCCTGCAAGGCGCGGATTATGCTTGGCGCCGTTCCGTTCCCGAATAGGTGTTTCCAAGCATGAACCTCAAAACCTGGGCGCCGGCCATAAGCCTGTGCCTGGCACTGGGCGCACCCCACCCCGGCGCCGCCCAAGGCCCTGCCCCCACCGAGAAGGTTTTCCGCTACGCGTTTCCCGTGGCCGAAACCGGCTTTGACCCCGCGCAGCTCTCAGACCTGTACTCGCGCATCATCACGGCCAACATGTTCGACGGCCTTTATGGCTACGACTACCTGGCGCGGCCAGTCAAGGTCAAGCCCGTGCTGGCCCAGGCACTGCCCGAAGTCTCGGCTGACTTCAAGACCTACACGATCAGGCTGCGGCGGGGAATCTTCTTTGCCGACGACCCGGCATTCGGCGGCAAGAAGCGCGAGGTCACGGCCCAGGACGTGGTCTACACCTACAAGCGCATCTACGACCCCGTCACCAAGAGCCCGTCGCTGAGCAGCCTGGAGGAAGAAAAGATCCTGGGCCTGGGCGAAGTGCGCAAGAAGGCGCAAGCCACCGCCGAGTTCGACTACGACAGCGAAGTCGAAGGGCTGCGCGCCCTGGACCGCTATACGGTGCAGTTCCGCCTCGGCGAACCGCGTCCGCGCTTTCTGCAGACCATGGCCGACCCGGGTATCCTGGGCATCGTGGCGCGCGAGGTGGTGGAAAAGTACGGCGAAGAAATCATGGCCCATCCTGTGGGCACCGGGCCGTTCATGCTGCAGGAGTGGAAGCGCTCTTCCAGGATCACCCTGGTGCGAAACCCCAATTACCGCGAAGCGCATTACGACGCGGAGCCCGCCGCCCATGACGTCCAGGGACAGGCCATCCTGGCCCGGATGAAAGGCCGGCGGCTGCCCATGGTGGACAAGGTGGTGGTCTCCATCATCGACGAGCCACAGCCGCGCTGGCTCTCATTCCTGAACAACGAACACGATTTGATGGAGCGCCTGCCCCAGAATTTCGCGACGCATGCCATCCCCAACAACAAGCTGGCCCCCAACCTGGCCAAGCGCGGCATCACCATGTGGCGCGGCCCGCTGTCGGACATCACGTTCCTGTACTTCAATATGGACGACCCGGTGTTCGGCGGTTACACGCCGGACAAAGTGGCGCTGCGCCGCGCCCTCTCGCTGGCCTACAACACCGAAGAAGAAATCCGGCTGCCCCGGCGTGGCCAGGCGATTGTCGCCAACGGCTACGTCATGCCCAACACGACCAGCTGGGATCCGAACTTCCGCTCCGAGATGGGCACCTTCGACCGGGCCCGGGCCATCGCGCTGCTGGACATGTTCGGCTACACCGACAAGGACGGCGACGGCTGGCGCGATCTGCCGGACGGGCGGCCCCTGGTGCTGGAGCACAACACGCTGGCCACCTCGGACTACCGCGAACTCGACGAGATCCTGAAGAAGAACATGGACGCCATCGGCGTCAAGATCACATTCAAGGTCGGCAAGTGGCCCGAGCAGCTGAAGGCCGCGCGCGCCGGCAAACTGTCGATGTGGGGGCTGGGCCTGGCGGCCGCCAGCCCCGACAGCGGCCCGTCGCTGCAGCTCGGCTACAGCAAGTCGTTCGGCCAGCAGGACTTCGCCCGCTTCAAGAACGACAGGTTCGATCAGCTGTACCAGAAGCAGAGCCAGATGCCTGACGGACCCGAGCGCGACAAGGTGCTGCGTGAGGCCGAGCGCATCCTGATCGCCTACATGCCCTACAAGATCCGCGTGCACCGCATCGGCACCGACCTGATGCAGCCTTGGGTAGTGGGCTACCAGCGCCACCCCAATGCGCGAGAATTCTGGCAGTACATCGACATCGACACGTCAAAGCTGCCCAAGTGAACTGCGCCATCTCTGCGGAAAGAACCCCATGAACAAGAATCTCCTGACCTTTGTCCTCGCTGCTCTTGGCCTGGCTTTGTGTCTTCGCGCCAGCGCGGCGGTGGTGCCGCCCGGGGTGCAACTGCACCCCACCCAGACGCTGATCCGCAACAACGGCTCCGAGCCTGAGTCGCTCGATCCGGCCATCGCCGAATCGGTCGGCGCGAACAACCTCACGCGAGATCTGTTCGAGGGCCTCACAGCGAATGACTCGAACGGCAAGATCGTGCCCGGCGTGGCCGAGAGCTGGAAGCAGACCGGCCCCGTAACCTGGGTCTTCAAGCTGCGCCAGGATGCCAAGTGGTCCAACGGCGACCCGGTGACGGCGCAGGACTTCGTGTTCGGCATTCGCCGCTTCGTCGATCCCAAGACCGCGTCCACCTACGCTGCCACCTTCGGTGTGTTCCTTGCCAACGGCCAGGACATTGCGCTGGGCAAGGAGCCACCGGCCGACATCGGCGTCAAGGCGCTGGACAAATACACGCTGGAAGTCAAGACCGCTTTCCCCGTCTCTTTCCTGCCCAGCCTGATGTCCAACAACAACCTCGGCCCGATTCACCAGGGAGCGTTCCAGAAGTACGGCAAGGACTGGACCAAGCCCGGCAACCTGGTCAGCAACGGCGCCTATGTGCTGAAAGAGTGGCACGTCAACAGCAAGGTCGTGATCGAGAAGAACCCGCTGTACTGGGACGCCAAGAACGTGCAGCTGACACGGGTCACCTACCTGCCGGTGGAAGACGGCAATTCCGATGTCAAGCTCTATGAGTCCGGCGAGAACGAATGGGTCTACCAGTTGCCGCCCAGCACCTATGAAAAATACAAGCAGCAGTTGCCCATGGAGATCCGCAACTCGCCCATGCTGGGGCTGCGCTACTACTCCTTCCAGACGCAGAGCCCGGCTTTCAAGGACGTGCGGGTGCGCAAGGCCCTGACAATGGTGATCGACCGCGACATCCTGGCCCAGCGCATCACGGCCGACGGCCAGGCGCCCGCCTATGGCCTGATCGTCAAGGGCACCGAGGGCGCCGACGTCGCTTCCTACGAGTGGTCTACCTGGCCCATGGCCAAGAAGGTCGAGGAGGCCAAGAAGCTGCTGGCCGAAGCGGGAGTCAAGCCCGGCACCAAGTTCACGTTCACCTACAACACCAGCGAATACCACAAGAAAATGGCCATCTTTGCGGCCTCGGAATGGAAGACCAAACTGGGGCTGGACGTCGAACTCGAGGCGATGGAGTTCAAGGTCTTGCTCAAGAAGCGCCACGACGGCACCTTCCAGATGGCCCGCAACGGCTGGGTGGCCGACTACAACGATGCCACCACCTTCCTGGCCCTGGTGCGCTGCGACTC
>JANYAN010000219.1 GCA_025361305.1 Burkholderiales bacterium | reverse complement strand
CGGCCTCACCCGTCAGCAGGGATTCGTCGGTGGCAAGTTGCCCGTGCAGCAGGACCGCATCGGCCGCCACCCGATCGCCCTCGTGCAGCACAAGCAAATCGCCGCGAACGACTTCTCGGCTGGGAAGTCGTCGTTCGATGCCATCGCGGATCACCAGGGCGCGTGGCGCCGACAGGTCGCGCAGCGCCTCCAACGCCCGCTGGGTCTTGCGTTCCTGCCCCAGTGTCAGGGCCACAATCGCCAGCACCGACGTCAGCAGGAACAGGGCTTCGGCCATGTCACCGATCAGCAAGTAGATCGCCCCTGCGGCCAGGAGCATCAGGAACATCGGCTCGACCAATACGCCCCACGCGATGCGAAGCATCGACTTGGGTTCGCTACTGGGCAGCGCATTGGGACCCTCGGCGGCGAGGCGCTCGCTTGCCTCCTGCTGCGAAAGGCCTGGAATGCCGTTATGCTCCATGCATCCCAGCCTAGGGGCGGCGGCGTCCCGGCGCAAGCGGCCGCCCGCGCACCGTTGATAATTGTCAACGCCGGCGCTGGCACGACTGCCTAGACTGGCCCGTTTGACTTTTCAGGAGTAACTACATGGATATCAGCACCGCATCGTATAAGGACAGCCAGCAACGCCTGGCCCAGGACATCCGTGCCGTGGTCGACGACGCCGAGGCCTTGCTGCGCCTTGCGGTACGCGACGCCGGGCAAGGCTACGACGACGCTGTCAGCAAGCTCGAGCGAAGCCTCAAGACCGCACGCGCCGAACTCGAAACCATCGAAGAGGCAGTGATGGAAACCGCCCGCAGCGCGGGCCGGGCAACGGACGAATTCGTTCGCAGCAACCCGTGGCAGTCGATCGGCATCGGTGCCGGCATCGGCTTGCTACTGGGAATGCTGATCGCCCGCAGGTAAGCGATGGCCCTGGGCCAGGCACTGTCCCGCCTGGGCGCGACGTCGCTGCAGCTGGTGCGCCAGCGGCTCGAACTCGCCTCGCTGGACGTCGAAGAGGAGTTGCTGCGGCTGGTCGCGGTGCTGGCAGGTGTGCTGACGGCAATCCTGATGCTGACCCTGGCGCTGGCGGCCGCTGCGGCTGGCGTCGTGGCCTACTTCTGGGATAGTGCGCGGATGGCGGCGCTGCTGGGCGTCACCGGGGCTTTCACCGCCGCCGGCCTGGCGCTGGCGTGGCGCGTGGCGCGGGCCCTGCGCGACAAGCCCCGCTTCCTGGCTTCCACGCTGGCAGAACTGGACAAGGACCGCGAACAGTTGGGGGCGCGCAAATGAATCCGCAGTTGCTAAACCTGGCCCAGCGCCGGGCCCGCCTCGTCGCCGAAATCGGGCAGCAACGCGCGGAGCTTGGTGGCCGTCTGGCCACGGCGCGCCAGAGCCTGGCCTACGCAGGTATCGGTCTGCTGGCTACCCAGTTGCTGGCGCGCCGACCTTGGCTGCGGGTCTTGGCCCTCGCCGGCCTGGTTATCGCTGCGGGCAGCCGTCTGGCCGCTCACCGGGGGCCATCGGGCAGGCGTTGACCTCGCTTGCCGGCACTCCGAGGAGGGCTGTCAAGGCACTCGATACCATGCTGACTGCCCAGAACGCGAAGAACGCGACGGTGTAAACGCCTTGGCGTGACAGCCCCAGCGGCTGCCCCGACCAGTGCAGCGACTGCGGATCCACCACGGCGAATACCAGCAGTTCGAGCGCACATGCCGCGATGAAGGCAGGCCAGGCGATCCACATGATTTTCTGGGTCCACATGGCTTGTCTCCTTGATTGGTCGCTCTAGCGAGGCGCTGCGGGCGGCGTCGGAGTGGCCGCATGGTTGCGGCCCTGCAGCGCCGGCAGCAACGCCCTGTCCGGCGCCAGTGTCTTGTTGATTTCGATGCCGCTTCGGTAGTAATTCTCGTCGACCAGCGTGTCGGCGCCTCGCAGCGCAATCCAGCCCGTCACCAGACTGGCGACCACGACGGCGGCAGGCCCGCCAACCACCAGCCACATGTGGCCGTAACGCCACCAGGGCATCAACAATTCAGGATCATCTTTCATCGCTTTGCTCCTAACGTGGCACCAGGAATATCGACTTCTCGCTCACATGGACATCCCCTGCGGCCAAGCCGATGCCAAAGTGAATGGGATGCGACCCCGACGGCGCGGAGCCATAGGGAATCTGCAGCCGCACGGCAACCCAGCGCGATTCAGCCGGGCCCACGGCCACCTCGGTCTCCGAAGCCACGGCGAGGCCATCCAGGCCGTCAGCCGAGATGCGGTATTGCTGCGGCTGCTCCGTGGCGTTCATGATCTGCAGCCGATACACGTTTTCCAGTTTTCCGCCGGCCACGATGCGCGAAAGCGTGGCGCGATCGCGCACGACATCGACTTTCAGAGGCGTGCGCGCAACCAGGCTAGCCAGCAATCCGATGCACAGGGCAGCCAGCACAGCCCCGTAGACCAAAACACGCGGTCGCAATACCCGCCGGACGATCTCTGGGTGATTCCAGTTCCGGGCGATGGCATTTTGCGTGGTGAAGCGGATCAGGCCTCGCGGATAGTTCATCTTGTCCATCACGCTGTCGCACACGTCGGCGCAGCCACCGCAGCCGATGCACTCGTACTGAAGGCCCTTGCGGATGTCGATGCCCGTTGGGCATACATGGACGCAAAGATCGCAGTCGATGCACGATCCAAGCGACAAGGCGACCGGATCGGCCTTGCGTGAGCGCGAGCCACGCGGTTCGCCGCGGGCCGCGTCGTAGCTGACGATCAGCGTGTCGCGGTCGAACATTGCGCTCTGGAAGCGCGCATAGGGGCACATGTACTTGCACACCTGCTCGCGCATGAACCCGGCATTGCCGTAGGTCGCGAAGCCGTAGAAGAACACCCAGAACACTTCCCATGACCCCATCCGGGTCTGCAGGAACTCCAGCCCGAGTTCACGAATGGGCGTGAAATAACCGACGAAGGTGAAGCCGGTCCACATGGCCAGCCCGATCCACAGGGTGTGCTTGAACCACTTCTTGACCAGCTTTTCGAGCGTCATCGGCGCACCGTCCAGCCGCATGCGCGTGTTGCGATCGCCCTCGACCTTGCGTTCGATCCACAGAAACATCTCCGTATACACGGTCTGCGGGCAGGCAAAGCCGCACCAGAGGCGCCCCGCGACGGCGGTGAAGAGGAACAGCGACAGCGCGCTGATCACCAGCAGCCCCGTGAGGTAGATGAAGTCCTGCGGATACAGGACGTAGCCCAGAATGTAGAAGCGGCGCGCACCCAGGTCGAACAGCACGGCCTGGCGCTGTCCCCACTCCAGCCAGGGCAGCCCGTAGAAGAGCACCTGGGTCAGGAACACCACCCCCCAGCGCCAGCGGGCGAACCGGCCGGTGACGGCACGCGGATAGATCTTCTTCTGTGCCTCGTACAGCGACTGGCCTTCGTCCGCGTCAGCCGCCGCGGATTGCACGGCGGTGATGGGGATGATCTTGCGGATGGCCACGGGTTGCACGGTACTCCGTTCAGGGCTTTGCGGCTGCGGGCCTGTTCGACAAACCCCAGACATAGGCCGTCAGGACATGAATTTGCGCCTCGGTCAGTTTGGCTGCCTGCGCCGGCATCTCGTTGATCTTGCCGTTGTTGACCATGTTCATCACGGCCTGTTCGCCCCAGCCGTGCAACCAGATGTCATCGGTCAGATTGGGTGCGCCTACAGCTTGATTGCCTTTGCCGTCAACGCCGTGGCAGGCGGCACAGGCGGTGAACTTGGCCTTGCCGAGCTGCGCGCGAAGCGAGTCGTGCGGGCTTCCCGACAGGCTGAGCACATAGTTCGCCACGTTCTTGACGTCATCGGCCGAGCCCACGGCAGCGGCCATCGGCGGCATCTGCGCGCGCCGGCCGAGCGTGATCGTTTCCTTGATCTTCTCAGGTGAACCGCCGTGCAGCCAGTCGGTGTCGGTCAGGTTGGGAAAGCCCTTGCTGCCGCGTGCATCCGAGCCATGGCACTGGGCACAGTTGTTCATGAACAGCCTCTCACCGACGGCCATCGCGTTGGCGTCTCCCGCCAGATCCTCCGGCGTCTTGGCGGTGAACTTCGCGTACAGCGGCGCTAGTTCCTTGTTGGCCAGTGCCACCTCGGCCTCGTATTCGCCCCGGGTCGACCAGCCCAGTTCGCCCTTGTACGCACCCAGGCCCGGGTAGGCCACCAGGTACAGCAAGCCGAAGACGATGGTGATCACGAACAGCCACATCCACCAACGTGGAAGCGGGTTGTTCATTTCGCGCAGGTCTCCGTCCCAGACGTGGCCTGTTGTGTTGTCGGCTCGTGCCACGACTTTTTTGCGTGCGGTCACCCAGAGCAGCACCAGGCAGCCCAGGATGCCCAGCAGTGTCAGCGCGGCCACATAGACCGACCAGAAGTTGCCAGTGAAATCGCTCATGATGGTCAGTCCTGCTCGAAGGGAATGCGGGCCGCTTCATCGAAGCTCGCGCGGTTGCGGCCCGAGTACGCCCAGTAAAGAATGCCGATGAAGGTGGCGAAGCACACCAGCGTGGCGACGATGCGAAGGCTGTTGATGTCCAGGTCCATGTCCTTGTCCTTACTTGAGCGCCCGGCCCAACCCTTGCAGGTAGGCAACCAGCGCGTCCATCTCGGTCTTGCCCTTGAGTTCGTCGGCCGCCTTGGCGATCTCCGCGTCGGTGTAGGGCACGCCGACCGTGCGCAGCGCCGTCATGTGGGCGCCGATGGTGGCGGCGTCGGCGGGGCTCTTCTCCAGCCAGACGTACGCCGGCATGTTCGACTCGGGCACCACGTCGCGCGGGTTATTCAGATGGATGCGATGCCATTCGTCGCTGTATTTGCCGCCCACCCGGTGCAGATCGGGCCCGGTGCGCTTGCTGCCCCACTGGAACGGGTGGTCATAGACGAACTCGCCGGCCACCGAGTAGTGGCCGTACCGTAGCGTCTCGGCGCGGAAGGGTCGGATCATCTGCGAGTGGCAGCCGTAGCAGCCCTCGCGCAGGTAGATGTCGCGCCCCGCCAGCTGAAGCGCGGAGTAGGGCACAACGCCCTGGACCGGCTCGGTGGTCGACTTCTGGAAAAACAGCGGAACGATCTCGACCAGGCCGCCGACGGCGACGACCAGCAGGATCAGCACGATCATCAAGAAATTGCTGGTCTCGACCTTCTCGTGTGAGAAACCGGCGGTGGAAGTTGTGTTGTCGCTCATGTTGTGGACTCCATCAGGCGGCTTGGGGCGCGGGAACCGGAATTCGGACCGAGCGGCCTTGCCCTACGGTCATCCAGGTGTTCCAGGCCATCACCAGCATGCCGCTCAGATACAGCACGCCACCGATCACGCGGATCACATAAAACGGATAGGTCGCCTTGACGCCTTCGACGAAGGTGTAGGTCAGCGTGCCGTCGGCATTGATGCCGCGCCACATCAGGCCCTGCATCACCCCGGCAATCCACATGGCGGCGATGTACAGGACGATGCCGATTGTGGCGATCCAGAAGTGCAACTCAATTGCCTTCGTGGAGTACATCTGCTTCTGGCCGAACAGGCGCGGGATCAGGTAGTAGAGCGAGCCCATCGAGACCAGCCCAACCCACCCCAGCGCACCTGAGTGAACGTGGCCAATGGTCCAATCTGTGTAGTGCGACAGGGCGTTGACGGTCTTGATCGACATCATCGGCCCTTCGAACGTGCTCATGCCGTAGAACGACAGCGAGACGATCATGAAGCGAAGCACCGGGTCGTCACGCAACTTGTGCCAGGCGCCCGACAGCGTCATCACGCCGTTGATCATGCCGCCCCAGCTGGGCGCCAGCAGGATCAGCGAGAAGACCATCCCGACGGACTGGGTCCAGTCGGGCAATGCCGTGTAGTGCAGGTGATGCGGCCCGGCCCACATATAGGTGAAGATCAGCGCCCAGAAGTGAACGATCGACAGGCGGTAGCTGTAGATCGGCCGCTCGGCCTGTTTCGGCACGAAGTAATACATGATCCCCAGGAAGCCCGCGGTCAGGAAGAAACCGACCGCGTTGTGGCCATACCACCACTGGACCATCGCGTCCTGCACCCCGGCATAAGCCGAATAGGACTTCATCCAGCCTGCCGGTACCTCGGCGCTGTTGACCAGGTGCAGGATCGCCACGGTGAGGATGAAGGCGCCGTAGAACCAGTTGGCCACGTAGATATGCCGCACCTTGCGGATGCCCAGCGTGCCGAAGAAGACGATGGCGTAGGAAACCCACACGACTGTGATCAGGATGTCGATCGGCCATTCCAGCTCGGCGTATTCCTTGCCGGTGGTGTAGCCCATCGGCAAGCTGATCGCCGCGGCCACGATCACCGCCTGCCAGCCCCAGAACGTGAACGCGGCCAGCTTGCCTGCGAACAGTGGCACCTGGCAGGTGCGCTGCACCACGTAATAGCTGGTTCCGAACAGGACGCAGCCGCCGAAGGCAAAAATGACCGCGTTGGTGTGCAGGGGCCGCAGCCGCCCGAATGTGGTGAACTGCAGGTTCAGGTTCAGGTTGGGATAGAACAACTGGCAGGCGATCAGCAGCCCCGCGCTGAAGCCGACCAGGCCCCAGATGACGGTGGCGATGGCGAAGGTGCGGACGATGCGGTTGTCGTATTTGAAGGTTTCGACTTTCATGCGATTGAGTTTTGGTTTTGCGATGTGAAAATTTTTCGCGGGCGGAAACCGGTTCCGCCCCGCGCCGGCGCCCATCAGAAGGGCAGGATCATGTCCACGGTGAGCGGGCTGTCAAAAATGTCCTTCGGTGAGGTGATGCCCGCTTCGTAGGCC
>JANYAN010000217.1 GCA_025361305.1 Burkholderiales bacterium | reverse complement strand
CTACACGCCGATGCTCAATGAGCGCGGCGGCATCGAAAGCGATCTGACGGTCATGCGTCAGGCGTGCGAGAGATTCCTGGTCGTCACCGGTTCGGCCCAGGCCACTCGCGATGCCCACTGGATCGGCCACCACATCGGCGCGGACGAGCACGTGGTGCTCACCGACGTATCCTCCCAGTATTGTGTGTTGTCGGTGATGGGCCCCAAGGCACGCGAGCTGCTCTCGCGCGCAAGCCCCGATGACCTCTCACCCGAATCCCTGAAATTTTCCTGGACACGCGAGATCGATGTCGGGTTCGCACGCGTGCGCGCGGCCCGCATGAGCTATGTGGGGGGGCCCGGCTTCGAGCTCTACGTGCCGGCGGAAATGTGCCGCCACGTGTACCTCGCGCTGCGTGAAGCGGGCAGCGATCTCGGCTTGCGCGATGCCGGCTACTACGCGCTGGATGCGCTGCGCATCGAGCAGGGCCGGCGGGCCTGGGGCGCGGAACTCGGGCCCGATGAGACGCCGTGGGAAGCTGGCCTGGGGTTCAGCGTCAAGCTGGACAAGCCTTCGGGGTTCATCGGGCAGGCTGCGCTGCGCGCCAGCCGGGGCCTGCCGCTGCGCAAGAAGCTGGTGACCCTCGTGTTCGACTCTGCGGCGCACTATGCCTGGGGGGGCGAGACGATCTTGCTCGGCGGGCAGCCGGCCGGCGAGATTTCATCGGCGGGGTACAGCCCGTTGGCCGGCACGTGTGTTGCGCTGGGGTATGTGCGCGGGCCAGGCGCGAATCAGGCGCATGCGGGCACGCCGGCGCAGATCGAGCTATGGGGTGAGCGGGTGGGCGTCACCCTGCATGACCAGTGGCCCTCCAGGTGACTGCGCGGGGCGGCGTAGCCGGTTTGTCGGCAGGAAGCCAGAGCGCGTTGTAGAACGGTGAAGAATGCTCCAGCTTGGCATCCGCCAGCGGGTCGTTGACCAGTGATTTGCAGCTGACCGGGCCAAGCGCGGAGCACCCCAGGGCGAACCGCCCTCCTGGCAGGCGGTAACCGAGGGATGTCAGAAGCGTTGCCGCGATGTCAAAGTGGTTGATCACGTCTCGATTGGCCGGCAACGGTGCCGACGTCAGGAATTTGTTGAAGATCGACCGCTCCGGAGCGCTTTCCAGCTTGTCGTAGACGCCGTTTGGCCTGGCGAGATGGTCGCCCAGAATCACCACATCCGTGCCTTCAAGATAGCCCCGTGCACGCGCCGAAGCGACGAAATCGGCGATCAGGTGCGCCGTGCATGCAACCGGATCGCGGAAGTCACCGAAATCGTGTGGGCACGAGGGCGCCAGGAAGCCGTCCGGGTCATGCATGCCCACCGTGAGAATCGTCAGATTGAACGGTGCGCCGGACGCGGACAGCTGCGCCAGCTTCTTCAGCGCCTCGGCAAAGAGGTCGTCATCGTTAAGCCCCCATTCGTTGAGGCTGGCCTGCGGATAGCTTTCCAGCCAATGCTCGCGCCCCAGCACTTGGTCGTATCCGTGAGTCTGCAGGAACATGCCCTTCCCGGCGAACTGGTTTGACGCGCCGCCAAGGAAGACGTTCCTGTAGCCGCTGCTTTTGAGAATGTCGCCCAGGCACTCTGCCTGCGGCAGGAACTGGGTTGTGTTCTGGCCCAGCTTGTTCTGGCCGAAGATGCCCAGCGGCTTGAGCGGAATGCCGCACTGGGTGGCCACCATTCCAGCGATGGTCCAGCCCGTACCGGCCATCTGTCTGAAGTGAGGGAACGACTTTGCATCGGCCAGCAGTCCCACTTCCAGCGGGTGCAGCAAATCGTCATCGAAGGGGTGGCTGCCGAAGGAAAACTCAAGCGATTCGGCGTAGATGAGGATGAGATTCTTCTTGCGCACGGGGGTGCCGAATTGCGCCGGCAGGCTGTAGAGCATGGCGATCCAGTCGTGCCCGCCCACGTCACCCGGTGCAACGGTCAGTGTCAGGTAGCCGCTCAGCATGAGTGCGCCAGACAACGCTGTGGCCTGCGCGGGAAGAGTGGAAAGTGATCTGCCGATCCTGCGGCCGCGCCCGCCGGCGCGGGTCAGAAGCAGCATCAGGACCAGCGTGTAGATGGCGGGTCCGAGAATGCAATTCTTGATGCCGCTCCAGACCAGCAGGTGGTCCGCCGAAATGACGGTCTCGGGCCCTTGCTGGAGATGGTAGAGAAGCTGGTCGATCTCGACCTTGCCAAACTTCTGGCGGAACCACAGCCCGGTGCAGACCAGGGCCATGAACAGGAACACGGCCAGTGCCATCGCCAACGCGCCCCACAGGCGCGGCTTGCTAGGCTGGCTCGTATCTGCTTTCAACTGGGCTCCCCGACGATTGAGCGGCGTGCAATTGGTGCAGCCCGGACAAAATCTGGCAATCGCGCAGTTTCAGCGGCGGAAACCGCGAAATTGCGTCTGGAAAGCAAAGCTCAGGTGAAACTTGTGTCTATGCTGCCAGCGGCTCACTGGCTAGGAACTCGATCGCCCGCTGGACGCCCTGTGCGCCATGCGCAATTCCCTGCACCTGCAACGCGGCCTGCACGCCCGCCAGGGCGCCCAGAATCAGCGCGGGGTTCTGGTCGCCCATGTGGCCGATGCGAAAACCCCGGCCGGTCAGCGGCCCCAGCGCACCGGCCATGGACACCTGGAAGCGTTCACGGGCTACCTGACGCAATGCATCCACGTCGGTGCCCGGCGGAACCGTGATGGTGGTGACCGAATCCGACCGGCACTGCGGCAGCTTTGCGAAGAACCCGAGCGCGCCCGCCGAGGCCCAACCCGACACGGCCGCGCGCACAGCGCCGGCCAGCAGCCGGTGGCGCGCGTACACCTGCTCCAGGCCCTCCTGGAAGATAAGTCCCAGCGCCGCCTCGAGGCCGAACATCAGGTTCTGCGGTGCGGTACCGCAAAATTTGCGGTAGGACAGATCACTCTTGCGCAACCGCCAATCCCAGTAGAAACGCGGGCCCGGGTTGCGCCCGGCCACTGCCAGCGCAGCCTCGTCGGCCGCCACGATGCCCAGACCGGGCGGCACCATCAGGCCCTTTTGCGAAGCGCCCATCACGACGTTGGCTCGCAGCGCCGGCATCGCCATCGGAGTCACCGCCAGCGATGCAACCATATCGACGACGAACAGCGCCGGATGGTCGGCCGCGTCGATCGCAGCGCGCAGCGCGGCCAGGTCGCTGGTCACACCGCTCGAGGTGTCGGTATGCACGACGAAGACCGCGACGATGTCGTGGCGCGGGTCGGCGCGCAGGGCGTCGGTCACGGCCTGCGGGTCGATTGGCAGGCCCTCGACCCAGGGCGTGCGAACCACCCGTCGGCCCAGGGCTTCGGTCTGCACGGCCCAGCTCTCGGAAAAATGGCCAGTGCCCGGGATCAGCACGGCGCCACCGGGTGGCAACAGATTTTCGACCACGGCTTCCCAGGCGCCATGGCCGTTGGCGGCATAGAAGAAGACTTCGGCGCTGTCAGCCTGCAGCAGTCGGCGAATGCCCTCCTCGCAGACTGCGATGTTGGCATCCACGCGAGGATCGCCTAGGTCCATCGGCTGCCGGCGCAGTGCATCCTGCACGGCTTCTGGCAACGGCGTCGGGCCGGGCGAATGGAGCAGGCGGCTGCCAGGGATTCGGGTGGCGGTGTAGCTGTGGCGATGCATGAGGATTCGGCTCCCGGAATCGTCAAGTATCGCGCCAATGGCGGGCGGCAGCCGCCACGGGCCGGTTTGCCGCGCAGCCGCAGGGTGCCTTACCATGAAGTCCTATCGCCGCCTTACGGAGTCTGTCCATGCCCACTTCTCCCGACATCGCGCAGCTGCGCACCCTGGCCCTTGTGGGGCCGGCCACCGCCGGCAAGACCAGCCTGGCGGAGGCGCTGCTGTGGAAGGCGGGTGCCATCGGCGCACCGGGCAGTGTCGAAAAGGGATCGACGGTCAGCGACCACGATCCGCTGGAGCGCAAGGCCTTGCGCTCGCTCAATGCGTCCCTGATGCACTTCAATCACCAAGGGGTCCACACCCACCTGATCGACACGCCGGGCGCCCCCGACTTTCTGGGGCAATCGCTCCCGGCCCTGGAGGCCGTCGAAACCGCGGCGGTGGTCATCAGCGCCACGACCGGCGTCGAACCCATGGCAGTACGCATGATGCAGTGGGCTGCGCAGCGCGAGCGCGACCGGCTGATCATTGTCAACAAGATCGACGCCCAGGGCGTACGGCTGGAACAACTGGTCGCGCAGATCCAGGCGGCCTTCGGCAAGGAATGCCTGCCGGTGAACCTTCCGGCCGCCGGCGGAGCACGCGTGGTGGATTGCTTTTACAACGGCGGCCAGGACGGCGCTGCCACCGATTTTTCGTCGGTGGCGCAGGCGCACCGGGCGCTGGTTGAACAGGTGGTGGAGGTCGACGCCGCGTTCGTCGAACGCTACCTGAATGACGGCGACGTCGATCCGCGCGAACTGCACGCACCGCTGGAGCAAGCCCTGCGCGAGGGCCACCTGATTCCGATCTGTTTTGTCTCCGCCCGCACCGGCGCCGGAGTGCCCGAACTGCTGGACGTGATCGCCCGCCTGCTGCCCGACCCGACAGAGGCCAATCCGCCGCAGTTCCTCAAGGGCGAAGGCACGCAGGCCAAGCCGATGCATAGCGAGCCCGATCCGCGCAAACACGTGCTGGCCCATGTGTTCAAGATCACGCAGGATCCGTATGTCGGCAAGATGGGCATCGTGCGGGTGCACCAGGGCACTATCACTCGTGACAGCCAGCTCTACGTGGGCGACGGTCGGCGGCCGTTCAAGGTTGGCCACCTGTTCATGCTGCAGGGCAAGGAGTTCGTCGAGGTGCCCCGCGCCCTGCCGGGCGATCTGTGCGGTATCGCAAAGGTCGACGACCTGCATTTCGACGCGGTGCTGCACGACGCAGCCGAAGACGACCATATCCACCTCAAGCCCCTGGATTTCCCGGTGCCGGTTCACGGCCTGGCAATCGAACCCAAACGCCGCGGCGACGAACAGCGGCTGCACGACATTCTTCAGAAACTGGTGAGCGAAGACCCCTGTCTGCGGATCGAGCACGTGGCCGCCACAAATGAAAGTGTGGTCTATGGCCTGGGCGAACTGCACCTGCGTACGCTGCTGGAGCGGCTGATCGAAGTGAACCGGTGCGACGTGAGCACACGCCCGCCGCGCATCGCGTATCGCGAGACCATCGCCGCGCCGGCAGAGGGGCACCACCGGCACAAGAAGCAGACCGGCGGCGCCGGCCAGTTCGGCGAGGTGTTCCTGCGCGTCGAGCCGCTGCCGCGCGGTAGCGGCTTCCAGTTCGTCGACCATGTCAAGGGCGGCGCGATCCCGTACAACTTCATGCCGGCGGTCGAGAAGGGCGTGCGCAATGCGCTGGATGCCGGCGTGATAGCCGGTTACCCGGTGGTTGATCTGCGCGTGGTGGTGTACGACGGCAAGCACCACACCGTGGACAGCAAGGAAATTGCGTTCATCCAGGCAGGCAAGAAGGCGCTGGTCGCAGCGGTGCAGGCGGCCGCGCCCAGCGTTCTGGAGCCGATCGTCAATGTGGAGATTACTGCGCCAGAGACCAACATCGGCGACATCACCGGCGACCTGGCTTCGCGTCGCGGGCAGGTCAGCGGCACCCAGGGCTCGCAGGCCGGCAGCCTGACGGTGCTGGCGCTGGCGCCACTGTCGGAGTTGTCGAGCTACCAGTCGCGCCTGAACGCGCTGACCGGCGGCCAGGGTCGCTACACCATTGCCTTCAGTCACTACGAGCCGGTGCCCCCGACCGTGCAGGCACAGCTGGTGTCGCAGTATCGGGTGAAAGACGAGGCCTGAGCCGATGACCGCCCGCCACGGCTGCCCCAGCCGGACGCTGGCCGTCGTCAGCGCACTGGGAATGCTCGCGGCATGCGGTGACAGGCCGGCCCCCGCATACCAGGGATACGCCGAAGGAGAATACGTCCTGATCGCGGCGCCCACAGCGGGCAAGCTGGAAAAGCGCTTCGTCAACCGGGGTGACAGCGTCAAGGCCGGCGCGCCACTGTTTGCCCTGGAGCAGGAGAACGAGGCAGCGGCGCGGCGCGAAGCACAGGCGCGGCTGGCAGCGGGACAGGCGCGCGTAGCCAACCTCGCCGCCGCGCGGCGCGCCCCCGAAATCGACGCAATCCGCGCCCAGGCACAGGAGGCTGCCGCGGCACTGCGGCTGTCGGCCCAGCAGCTGGCCCAGCAGGAAAAGCTGTACGCCGGGCAGTTCATTTCCAAGGCAGCGGTGGACGCCAGCCGTGCGGCCTACGATCGCGATGCGGCCCACGTGCGCGAGGTGCAGGCTCAACTCAAGAACGCCACGCTGGGCATAGGGCGCGATCAGGAAGTCGCCGCGGCCCAGTCCGACGCCCAGACCGCGCAGGAGGCCCTGGCCCAATCCGACTGGCAGCTGGCCCGGCGCGCCGCCCAGGCCCCGGCTGCCGCGCTGGTGCAGGACACCTTCTACTCAGAAGGCGAATGGGTACCGGCCGGCACCCCCGTAGTCAGCCTGCTGCCGCCAGGCAATATCAAGCTGCGCTTTTTCGTGCCCGAGCCCGGACTGGCGGCGCTGGCCACCGGGCGCAACGTGCTGGCCAGCTGCGACGGCTGCGTGACACCGATCAAGGCCACCATCAGCTTCATTTCGCGGCAGGCCGAGTACACACCGCCCGTGATCTACAGCCGGGAGCAACGTGCCAAGCTGGTCTACCTGGTCGAGGCGCGGCCAGCGCCGGCTGACGCCACGCGCCTGAAGCCCGGGCAGCCCGTCGACGTCACATTGCCATGAGCCGCCGGGCCGCTCCCAAGGCTCATAGCACCGCAGCACGCAGTGCGGAGGTTACTCAGTGACTGGGGCGGCCGTGCAAGCCCCGGTCATCGACGTGCATGGGCTGAACAAGAGCTTTGGCGCCAAACATGTGGTGCGTGACCTCAGCCTGCAGGTCAATCGCGGCGAGATCTACGGCTTTCTGGGGCCCAACGGCAGTGGCAAGACCACCTCGATCCGCATGATCTGCGGGCTGCTGACGCCCGATTCGGGCAACGGCACTTGCCTGGGCTACGACGTCGTGAAACAGACCGCCGCCATCAAGCGCGAAGTCGGCTACATGACGCAGCGCTTCTCGCTCTGGGAAGACCTCACGATCCGCGAGAACCTCGACTTCATCGGCCGCATGTACGACATGGCTGACCGGCGCCATGCGGTCGACGCCTCGATCGCCCGCCTGAACCTGACGGACCGCCAGAACCAGCTGGCAGGCGACCTGTCGGGCGGCTGGAAGCAGCGGCTGGCGCTGGCTGCCTGCATGCTGCATCACCCAAAGCTGTTGCTGCTGGACGAGCCGACGGCAGGCGTCGACCCAAAGGCCCGGCGTGACTTCTGGGACGAGATCAACCAGCTGGCAGCCGATGGCATCACCGTGCTGGTGTCCACCCACTACATGGACGAAGCTGAACGCTGCCATCGCCTGGCCTATCTGGCCGACGGCCGGCTGCTGGCCGCCGGAACCGCAGCGCAGGTGGTCGCCGGGCAGGCCCTCACCGGCTACACGGTCAGCGCGGCCCAGCCACAGGAACTGGCAAAGCGCTTGCGCAGATTGCCGGGGATCGAACAAGTCACGGCCTTTGGCGCCACCCTGCACGTCATCGGTCGCGACGCGGCGGCCCTGACGGCGACAGCGCAGGCGCAGATGGCCCAGGGCGACAGCCGCTGGGAACCGCTGGCACCTGGCCTGGAGGACGTCTTCGTCAGCCTGATGCAGACCAACGACGAGGGCCGGCCATGAAGCTGGAGGCGCTTTCCTGGTCGCGCTGGACCGGAATCATGGTCAAGGAGTTCACGCAGCTGCGGCGCGACCGCCTGACCTTCGGCATGGTGGTTGGCATTCCGATCCTGCAGCTCATCCTGTTTGGATTTGCGATCAACTCCGATCCCAAGATGCTTCCCACGGCCGTGCACGACGCCGACCGCAGCATCTATGCCCGCACCCTGGTCCAGGGCCTGAAGAACAGCGGCTATTTCAGCGTCGTCCAGGAGGCGTCCGGCCCGGCCCAGGCCGAGGCGCTGATCGCCAGCGGGCAAGTGCAGTTCGTGATCACGATTCCGGCGGATTTTTCGCGGGGCCTGGTGCGTGGCGACAAGCCGGTGCTGCTGGTCGAAGCCGACGCCACCGACCCGAGCGCAACGGGTAACGGGATTGCCGCGCTGGCCGGTGTGGCGCGCACGGCCCTGGCGCAGGACCTCAAAGGCCCGCTGGCGCGGCTGAACCCTGCCGCAGACCCGGTCGACCTGCGCATCCACCGGCGCTACAACCCGGAAGGCATCAGTGCCTACAACATCGTTCCCGGCCTGTTGGGCACCATCCTGACCATGACCATGATCCTGATGACCGGTCTGGCCATGACCCGCGAGCGCGAGCGCGGCACTTTCGAGAACCTGCTTTCCACGCCGGCACTGCCGATCGAGGTGATCACCGGCAAGATCGCGCCCTACATCCTGATCGGGCTGGTGCAGGTGACGCTTCTGTTGCTGGCCGCACTGGCGATCTTCAATGTGCCGCTGGTCGGCAGCCTCTTGCTGCTTTACCTGAGCGTGCTGCTGTTCATCGCTGCCAATCTGGCGCTGGGCATCACCTTCTCGTCGCTGGCCCACAACCAGCTTCAGGCGATGCAGATGACGTTCTTCTTCTTCCTGCCCTCGATCCTGCTGTCGGGCTTCATGTTCCCGTTCCGCGGCATGCCGGTGTGGGCCCAGTGGATCGGCAACCTGTTGCCACTGACGCATTTCCTGCACCTGGTGCGCGGCATCATGCTCAAGGGCAGCGGCTTCATCGAGCTGTGGCCCAATGTCTGGCCGATCCTGCTCTTCATGGTGGCGGCCATCGCGCTCGCCCTGGCGGTGTACCGCCGCACGCTCGACTGACGGTGGCGCCAGGAAGCGAACCGTTGTCCTCGCGTCGCGGCAGGCGATACCCGGTGAGTGCCCGCTGTGGGGCGGTCGGCGCGGGGCGCCTCGTGGATGCGCTGTGGCCTGCCCGGTCCCGCCTTTGCCGCAAGCATTGCGCCGTCGCAAAGGCCCTGGCTTGCTTGGAGTAAACCGGCTACGACCGACCCAGCGTGCGCTTGACGGTTGCCGCGTCCATGCCGTACATCTCGGCGAATTCCTGGATGGTGCGGCCGCTGGTGTCGAAGGCGCGCTGCAGCGCTTCGCGACGGGCCGCGCGCCCGGCCAGTTCAGCGAAGGCCTCGTCCAGCGCCGCCATTGAGAGGGCGTCCTGCGTGTTGATCTTCTCGGCGTAGACTTCGCGCGTCAGGCCCGAGGCCTCGACCGCTTGGATCAGCCGGTCGCGCAACCAGGGTCGCAGATCCTCGCTGGAGCGCGCCTGCCGGCGGCGGAACACCTCCATGATCGCCTGGTGGACGTGTTCCGGCGCCACGTCTTCCAGCGGCACTCCTTGCAGATCATGGCGTTTCTGGCCTGAGGCCACGGCCTCCAGATAGCGTGTGGAACGGGCATGCAGGCCGAGCGCGAGTTTGAGGTCTTCCTTGCTGAACTCGTCCGGGTGCAGTGCAAGCAGCTCCTGGAACACCCCCAGCTTCAGGGGCAGGAAGCGGGCTCCAAACATCTTGGGATAGAGCTCGAACAGTCGTTCGAGCGCCGGGTTGGGCTTTCGCTCACGTGGTGCGACCCTGGCACCTTGCCTGCGCTGCGCTGCGGTCTTTGTCGTCAGGGGGGCCTGTTTTTCGGTAGCGGTTTCGGTCATCGGCGGGTCGGGAGAAGCGAGACCTCAGACTGTAATGCGGTTCTCGCGGCAAAATCGGCGCCATGAACATCGAAAAAGACACTGTCGTCACCCTGCGTTGCAAAGTGGCCGACGCCCGGGGCAAACTGATCGACCCGGGCCGTGAGCCCATGGTCTACCTGCATGGCGGATACGACAACACCTTCCCGAAGATCGAAGCCGCGCTGGATGGGCGCACGCCCGGCTACGAGGCCATGCTCCAGCTCAACCCCGAAGACGCGTTCGGCCAACGCGATGAGCGGCTGGTCCGCACCATTCTCAAGAGCGAGTTTCCGCCCGGCGTGAAAATCGGCGGCCAGCTGGACGGGCGTACCGAAGAAGGCGAGCAGTTGCCGTTCACCGTCACGAAGGTCAAGGGCGACACGGTCTTTCTGGATGGAAACCACCCACTGGCCGGCCAGGCGCTGCGTTTCCACCTCAAGGTGACGGACGTGCGTGCGGCCACCGAGGAAGAAATCGCCCATCGCCATGTGCACGGCGCCCACGGCCACCAGCACTGAGACCGGCGCAGCGTTGTACGATGCCGCGATGACCTGGTCGATCCTGGCGCGCGATGAACAAGGGCACCTGGGCGTGGCGATCGCCACCCGCTTCTTCGCCGTTGGTGCGCTGTGCGTGCACACACGCCGCGGCGTCGGTGCGCTGGCTACCCAGGCACTGATGAACCCGCTCTACGGGCCACAGGGCCTCGCGCTGCTGGGCGAAGGCCTCACCGCCGCCGATGTGGTGGCCCGGCTGACCAGCGCCGACGCAGGTCGCGCGCACCGGCAACTCCACCTGCTCCCCGCCGCCGGCGCCGCTGCGGCCTACACCGGCGCAAGCTGCATCGACTGGTGTGGCCACGCGCCTTCTGGCGATTTCAGCGTCGCGGGCAATATGCTGGCCGGCCCGCAGGTCCTGGAAGCCACGGCGCAGGCCTACCGCGACGCAGCGGGCGAACCGCTGGCCGGACGGTTGCTGGCGGCGATGGCCGCGGGCGAAGCGGCCGGCGGCGACAAGCGCGGCAAGCAGGCGGCGGCCTTGCGCATCCATGCCGACGAGGACTATGCGCAACTGGACATCCGGGTGGACGACCACGAGGAACCGCTGGCCGAGTTGCGGCGGCTGTATCGCAAGAGCCTGGAGCGCTACCAGCCCTTCATCGCCTGCCTGGCCGGGCGCCACGACCCTGTGGGCTTGACCGACCGCAGCGAGATCGAGGCCCGGATCGAGAGCTTCAAGGCCTCACGGGCGGAACCCTCCAAATGACCGCGCTGCTGGAAGTGCGTGACTTGCGCACGCACTTCGCCACAGAAGACGGTGAATTTGCCGCGGTGGACGGGGTCAGCTTCGGCATCGCCGCCGGCCGCACGCTGGCGATCGTGGGCGAGTCTGGTTGCGGCAAGAGCGTCACGGCCCTGTCCATCATGGGCCTGGTCCCCAGCCCGCCGGGACGCATCCGCGGCGGCTCCATCCGGTTCGAAGGGCGTGAGCTGCTGGGCGCGCCGGTGCGCGAACTGCAGGACCTGCGCGGCAATGGCATGGCGATGATCTTCCAGGAGCCGATGTCGTCCCTGAACCCGGCATTCACGATCGGCGACCAGATCGTCGAGGGGCTGCTGCGCCATCGCCGCATCAGCCGTGCCCAGGCGGTCGAGCGCGCGTTGGAGATGCTGCGCAAGGTGCGCATTCCGGCACCGGAGCAGCGCCTGCACGAGTACCCGCACAAACTCTCTGGAGGCATGCGCCAGCGCGCGATGATCGCGATGGCGCTTTCCTGCGAGCCGCGCCTGCTGATAGCCGACGAGCCCACCACTGCGCTGGATGTGACCATCCAGGCGCAGATCCTGGACCTGATGCGCACGCTGCAGCGCGAGACCGGCGCGGCCGTGATCCTGATCACGCACGACCTGGGCGTGGTGGCCGAGGTCGCCGACGAAGTATTGGTGATGTACGCGGGAGGCGTGGTCGAGCGGGCTCCGGTGCAAGAGTTGTTCGATGCACCACAACACCCCTACACCGTCGGCCTGCTCGGTTCGATTCCGCGGCTGGACGTCGAACGCGCCCGGCTGGCCTCGATCGAGGGCCACGTTCCCAGCCCAATGTCCCGGCCGGCGGGCTGCGCCTTCGCACAGCGCTGTCCCTTCGCCGATGCCCATTGCCACGCCGCCGCCCCGGACCTGCGCGAAGTCGGACCACAGCACCTGTCGGCTTGCTGGAAGGCGCCGCTTGATCCGCGGCGGCTGGTCCCGGCCGAGGAAGCGGCGACATGACCGGCCCGGCACCGTTGCTGCAGGTCGAAGGCCTGGTCAAGCACTTCCCGATTCGCCGCGGCGTGCTGGGCCGCGTGCGCGGCGCCGTTCGTGCCGTCGATGGCGTAACCCTGCAGCTCGGCGCCGGCGAAACACTGGGCGTGGTCGGTGAGTCGGGTTGCGGCAAGTCCACGCTGGGCCGCCTGGTTTTGCGGCTGCTCGAGCCTACTGCCGGCCGCGTCCTGTTTGAGGGTCAGGACATGGCGGGCCTGGACGCGGTGGCGCTGCGCGGCAAGCGGCGCGCGATGCAGATCATCTTTCAGGACCCGTATTCGTCGCTCAATCCGCGCATGACGGTAGGCCAGACGCTGGCTGAACCGCTGATGCTGCACGGGCTGCATGCCGGCCGGCATCGCGAACGCGTCGCCGAGCTGTTGCAAACCGTGGGCCTGGCCAGTGACCACGCGCAGCGCTATGCGCACGAGTTTTCGGGCGGTCAACGCCAGCGCATCGGCATAGCGCGGGCACTGGCGGTGGAACCCCGGCTGATCGTTTGCGACGAGGCGGTTTCGGCCCTGGACGTTTCGGTCCAGGCACAGGTGGTGAACCTGCTGCAGGACCTGCAGCGCCGGTTTGGCCTGGCCTACATGTTCATCGCGCACGACCTGGCCGTGGTCAAACACATCGCGACGCGGGTGGCGGTGATGTACCTTGGGCGCATTGTCGAGACCGCCGACAAGCGCGCGCTGTTCGCCGCGCCGCGCCACCCTTACACCCAGGCGCTACTCTCCGCGATCCCGCTGCCCGAGCCCGGCCTGCATCGTGAACGGGCCGTTCTGACGGGCGATGTGCCCAGTCCGCTCAACCCGCCGACCGGTTGCCACTTCCACCCCCGCTGCGCGCATGCGCAAGCCGTGTGCTCGCAGCGCACGCCGGCACTGGAAGTGGAAGGCGGCCAGGCCGTGGCCTGCCACTTCTGGCGCGAGATTCGTGCGCCGGCGGTGCTTGCGACACGCTCCAGCGGCTCGCTGGCCCGCCTGCGCCTGGAACGGCTGCAGTCGGCTTTCATCATGCCTGCCCGAGATGCCCCTTTTGCATGACGAATCGGCTCGCGTCGCTTATCCTCACCGCACCCAACCTGGAGGCCCCAGCATGAAAAACTCCCCGCTATCCCTTGGTGCGGCGCTGCTGCTGGCGCTGGCCTCGCTTTCTGTCCAGGCACAGACGCTGCGTATTGGCCTGGCCGAAGACCCCGATGTGCTCGATCCGACTCTGGCAAGAACCTTTGTCGGCCGCGTCGTGTTCGCTGCCCTGTGCGACAAGCTGTTCGACATCGACGAAAAGCTCGCCATCGTACCCCAGCTGGCCACCAGCTACGAATGGTCGGCCGACAGCAAGGCCCTCACGATGAAGCTGCGCCAGGGCGTCACCTTCCATGACGGGGAGAAGCTCGACGCGGCGGCCGTGAAGTTCAACATCGAGCGCCACAAGACCATGCCGGGATCGAACCGGCGCGGCGAGCTGGCACCGGTCACCAGCGTCGATGTGCTGGACCCGGCCACTGTCCGGCTGAACCTGTCGGCGCCCTTCTCGCCGTTGCTGGCGCAGCTGGCGGATCGCGGCGGGATGATGGTCTCGCCCAAGGCTGCGCAGGCAGCAGGCGACAAGTTCGGCGCCCATCCGGTGTGTTCCGGGCCGTTCAAGTTCGTCGAGCGCATCGCCCAAGACCGCATCGTGCTCGAGCGCTATGCGCAGTACTGGAACAGGGACGCGATCCACTTCGACAGGCTGGTCTATACGCCGATTCCCGACTCCACCGTACGGCTGGCCAACCTGAAGGCCGGCCAGCTCGACTACATCGAGCGGGTCGCGCCCAGCGACATGGAAAAGCTCCAGTCCGACAAGAAGCTCAAGACCTCGCGCATCACCGAGATCGGCTACCAGGGCATCACGATCAACGTGGGCAAGAGCGACCGTGCCAGCAAGAATCCGCTGGGCCGCGACGCCCGTGTCCGCGAGGCTTTCGAACTTTCACTGGACCGGCAGGGCCTGGCCCAGGTGGCGATGGACAACGAAGCAACGATCGGCAACCAGTGGGTGCCGCCGGGCAACGCCTACTACGCGAAGAATGTGCCGCTGCCCAAGCGCGATATCGATCGGGCCAAGGCATTGCTGAAAGAAGCGGGCGTCCCCAACCCGAGCTTCACGCTGGTGACGCCAACGACGTCGGACGTCCAGCGCCTTGCATTGGTGGTGCAGGCGATGGCGCGTGATGCCGGTTTCGACGTGAAGATCCAGGCCACCGAATTTGCCACCTCGCTCGACATGGCCGACAAGGGCGATTTCGAGGCCTACGTGCTGGCCTGGAGCGGCCGCGCCGACCCGGATGGCAACCTGTACAGTTTCGATGGCTGCAAGCAGCCGCTGAACTATGCCGGCTATTGCAGCGCCGAAACGGACGCGCTGCTGAACCAGTCGCGCGCGCTGCGCGATCCGGCCCAGCGCAAGAAAGTGTTCGAACAGATCGCCGCCCGAGTACTCAAGGAGCGCCCGATCGTCTACCTGTACCACCGCAACTGGCTCTGGGCCTACAGCGCCAGGCTGACCGGCGTGCGCAACATACCCGACGGCCTGCTGCGCGTGTCGGGCCTGAAGATGACGCCCTGAACGGGGCCCCGGCGTGCTTGAATACCTCGTCAAGCGCCTGGCCACGCTGGTGCCGACGCTGATATTCGTGTCCATGCTGATCTTCGGGCTGCAGCAGTTGCTGCCCGGGGACCCCGCCAAGATCCTGGCCGGCGAGGACCAGGACCCGACGGTGGTGGCCTACCTGCGCACCAAGCTGCACCTGGATGAGCCGCTGCCGTTGCGCTATGCCTACTGGGTCGGCGGTGTCGTTCGCGGCGATCTGGGCGACTCCATCCGCACCCAGCAGCCGGTGCTCGACCTGATCCTGCAGAAGCTCCCGGTGACGGTGGAGCTGGCCTTGATGGCCATGTGCATTGCCCTGGTGATCGGCATTCCGGCAGGCATCGTCTCGGCCGCGGGCCGGGGCACCGCCTGGGACTACGGCGCCAACCTGTTCGCCCTATGGGGTCTGTCGACACCGAACTTCTGGCTGGGGATCCTGATGATTCTGCTGTTCTCGGTGCAATTGGGCTGGCTGCCCGCATCGGGCTATGTCAGCCCGTTCGAAGACCTGGGGGCCAATCTGGCCGCGATGATCATGCCGGCCTTCGTGCTGGGCAATGCGATCGCCGCTGTGCTGATGCGCCATACGCGCAGCGCCATGCTGCAGGTGCTGTCGGCCGACTATGTGCGCACGGCACGGGCCAAGGGCCTGGATGAGCGCACCGTGGTGCTCAAGCACGCCCTGCGCAATGCGCTTACACCCATCATCACGCTGGGTGCGCTGGAGCTGGGCACACTGCTGTCCGGCGCAGTGCTGACCGAACAGGTGTTCACGATTCCCGGCTTCGGCAAGCTGATCGTCGACTCGGTGTTCAACCGTGATTATTCGGTCGTCCAGGGCGTCGTGCTGGTCACCGCCACCGCCTACATGACGCTCAACCTGCTGGCCGACCTGGCCTATTTCGCGGTCAACCCGCGGCTGAGGCACTGATGTCGGCCATCCTCGCCACACTGGAGGCCACGCTCGCGCCGCAGGCCGGCCCGTGGCGCCGCGCCTGGCTGCGGCTGCGGCGGCGCCGTGCCGCGATGATCGGGCTGGCGGTGGTGCTGATCTTCGTTGTGCTGGCGCTGTTCGCACCGGCCATCGCACCGCAGGACCCTATCGCCACCAGCTGGAGCGCGATCCGCAAGGCGCCCAGCGCGCAGCACTGGTTCGGCACCGATGAGATCGGGCGCGACGTGCTGTCGCGGGTGATCTGGGGTACCCGCGCCTCGCTGCTGGCCGGCGTGGTTTCAGTGTCGATCTCCTTGCTGCTGGGCGTGCCCATCGGTCTGGCGGCCGGGTTTCTGGGCGGCTTTGTCGATGCGTTGATCTCGCGCATCACCGACGCCTTCCTGGCTTGCCCGTTCCTTATCCTGGCGATTGCGCTGGCGGCTTTCCTGGGCCCGAGCCTGACCAACGCGATGATCGCCATTGGCGTCTCTGCGACGCCGATCTTCGTGCGGCTCACGCGTGCGCAGGTGTTGAACGTCAAAGTCGAAGACTACATCGAGGCTGCGCGCGCCGTGGGCAATTCGCCGCTGCGCATAGCGCTGCGCCATATCCTGCCCAACATCACCGCGCCGCTGATCGTGCAGTCGACGCTGGCGATCGCCGCGGCTGTCATCGCCGAGGCCAGCCTGTCGTTCCTGGGCCTGGGCCAGCAGCCGCCCGCGCCCAGCTGGGGCAGCATGCTCAACACCGCGAAGGATTTCGTCGACAACTCGCCGTGGATGGCGATCAGCCCCGGCGCGGCGATTTTCCTGCTGGTGCTGTCGTTCAACCTGCTGGGGGATGGTCTGCGCGACGCGCTGGACCCGCACCAGCGCTAGCCTCCAGCCGGTCCTTCTGCGCCAGCGCCGGAAACAGGCGCAGCCACGCCAGCGCAACAACCACGGTGCCGATGCCTCCGGCCACCACGGAGCCGACCGGCCCGAGCAAAGCCGCCGTGGCGCCCGATTCGAATTCGCCCAGCTGGTTGCTCGCGCCGATGAACACCGCGTTCACGGCGCCGACCCGTCCTCGCATCGTGTTGGGCGTTTCCAGCTGCACCAGCGTCTGGCGCACGACCACGCTGATCATGTCAGCACCGCCGGAAATGGCCAGCGCCACCAGCGACAGCATGAAGCTGGTGGACAGGCCGAAGACCGCCATGCACATACCGAACACAGCGACGGCGATCAGCAGCGTGCGCCCGACGCGCCGGCGCAGCGGCCAGCGGGCGAGCATGACCGACACCAGCAGCGCTCCGGCCGCGGGCGCGCCTCGCAACAGCCCCAGTCCCTGCGGCCCGACGTGCAGGATGTCGCGGGCGAACATCGGCAGCAGCGCCACCGCGCCGCCCAGCAGCACCGCGAACAGGTCAAGCGACATGGCACCCAGCACGACCTGCCGCTGCCAGATGAAGTTCACGCCGGCCAGCAGCGTGCGTACGCTGAGTGGTTCGCGCGGCGGCGGAACATGCTTGTAACGCAGCCAGAACACCAGCGTGCAGCCGATAGCGAACAGCACTGCGCAGGTGGCATACACCCGATCGGCGCCAGCCACGAAGATCAGCCCGCCCAGCGCCGGCCCGCCCACGATAGCCGCCTGCATGCCGGCCGCGCTGAACGCCATTGCACGTTGCAGCAGGTCGAGCGGGACCAGCAGCGGCGTCAGCGCCTGCTGGGCCGACATCTGGAATGCGCGCACCGATCCGAGCAGCAGCGAGACACCCAGCAACAACTCACGCGAGACCCAATGGCCCGCGCCCGCGTTCATCAGCATCAGCGAGGCCATTGCCTGCACCGCCAGGCAACAAGCCACGATGCGACCACGGTGATGGCGGTCAGCGACATGGCCCGCCCAAAGGGACAGCAGCAGGGCCGGGGCGAACTGGTAGAGCCCGATCAGGCCAAGGTCCCAGGCGCTGCCGGTCAGGTCATACATCTGCCAGCCCACGGCCACCATCAGCATCTGGCTGGCCGTGGTCCCTGCCAGCCGCGCGCACCAGAGCCGCAGAAAAGCCTTCTGCGCCATCAGGTCGGAGAGTGTCGGGTTTGCCACTGCGGTCATGCCCCATTGTCCTGCCCGTGGGCCGGTGCGTCCCACACATGGGGCTTTTGCGTACCGGCGGCGCCCCCATGTAAGCTCGACTCGCACTTTCGCCGAACCCCTGCAAGCACCGAAAGCACCTCCATGACCAGCAGCCCCGTCATTGCCGTCAAGCCGCTTGGCTTCCCTTGGGAAACAGCCGATCCGTTCCTTTTTTGCGCCTACCACGACGATGCCTACCCGCAGGGCAACGCCCTCATGGGGCCGCAGGCCTCGCTGGCCGGCCGCGACATAGGCCAGGACTTCAGCCGCAAGGACGGCTGGAGCATGTACCACGGCGACGCCGTGCCCGGTTTTCCTGCCCATCCACATCGGGGCTTCGAAACCGTGACGGTCGTGCGCAAGGGCCTGATCGACCACTCGGATTCGCTGGGAGCCACGGCGCGCTTCGGCCGGGGCGACGCGCAGTGGCTGACGGCCGGCGCCGGCGTCGTCCATGCAGAGATGTTTCCCCTGCTGGACGTCAAGGAACCCAACCCGCTCGAGCTGTTCCAGATCTGGCTGAACCTGCCGGCACGCAACAAGATGGTGCCGCCCCACTTCACGATGTTCTGGTCCCAGGACATTCCACGCCTTGCCACGCAGGACGCGGCTGGCCGCACCACCGAGGTCTCCACCGTGGCGGGCCAGCTCACGGGCGCGGGCGTTCCGCTGCCGCCACCGCCGGACTCCTGGGCGGCCAGCGCCGATGCGGACGTGGCCATCTGGACCCTGCGCATGGAGCCGGGCGCGCGCTGGACGCTGCCCCCTGCCAGTACAGGCGCCACGCGGCGCCATCTCTATTTCTTCAAGGGGCAGTCGGTTGCCGTTGGCGGGCAGCCGGTGAAGGGGCACTCTGCTCTCGAGCTACGCGCCGATGTGCCGGTCGAACTGGTCAACGGCGACGCCGAAGCGGAATTCCTGCTGCTGCAGGGCCGCCCGATCGGCGAGCCGGTGGCGCAGTACGGCCCCTTCGTGATGAACACGCAGGCCGAGATCATGCGGGCCATGCAAGACTATCGCCAGACCCAGTTCGGTGGCTGGCCATGGGCAAACAGTGCGCCCGTCCACGCCCGGGAGACCGCGCGCTTTACCCGGCATCCTGATGGGCGGGAAGACAAGCCCGGGGCCAACGAAGGATTGTCATTGCGGGCTTGACCCGCAATCCATGGCCCGACGGAGAAGTCCTTGGCGGCCGAGGACTGGATCCCGGGTCGAGCCCGGGATGACAGTCTTCTACTGCGCCACCACCCGGACCATCTCCAGGCACTTGTTGGAGTAGCCCCACTCGTTGTCGTACCAGGCGACGACCTTGACGAAGGTGCCGTCCAGCGCGATGCCGGCATCTGCGTCGAAGATCGAGGTGCGGGTGTCGCCACGGAAGTCGGTGGCCACCACCTTGTCCTCGGTGTAGCCCAGGATGCCTTTCAGGGCGCCTTCGCTCTGGGCCTTCATTTCCGCGCAGATTTCCTTGTAGCTGGCTTCCTTGGCCAATTCGACAGTCAGGTCCACCACCGACACGTCGGAGGTGGGCACCCGGAAGCTCATCCCGGTCAACTTCTTGTTCAGCTCGGGGATCACCACGCCCACCGCCTTGGCCGCGCCGGTGCTGGAGGGGATGATGTTTTCCAGGATGCCGCGGCCGCCGCGCCAGTCCTTGTTGGACGGGCCGTCGACCGTCTTCTGCGTTGCGGTGGCCGCGTGCACCGTGGTCATCAGGCCGCGCTTGATGCCCCATTTGTCGTTGAGCACCTTGGCCACGGGCGCCAGGCAGTTGGTGGTGCAGGACGCATTGGAGATGATCGCCTGGCCCTTGTAGGTCTTGTCGTTGACGCCGAAGACGAACATCGGCGTGTCGTCCTTGCTGGGGGCAGAAATGATGACCTTCTTTGCGCCGGCGGCCAGGTGCTTGCCTGCACCCTCCTTGTCCAGGAACAGGCCCGTGGACTCGATGACGGTATGCGCGCCCGCCTCACCCCATTTGAGGTTGGCCGGGTCACGCTCCTGCGTCAGGCGGATGCGCTTGCCATTGACGATGAGCGTGTTGCCGTCGACCGATACGTCACCCTTGAAACGTCCATGCACCGAGTCGTACTGCAGCATGTAGGCCAGGTAGCTGGGCTCAAGCAGGTCGTTGATGGCGACGACCTCGATGTCGCTGAAGTTCTGCACCGCGCAGCGCAGCACGTTGCGCCCGATGCGGCCGAAGCCGTTGATTCCGATTTTGAGGGTCATTTCGATTGCTCCTGGATGATGAAACTGGTTTGGTTGTCATCCCGGGCTTGACCCGGGATCCAATTCGTGGATTGCGGGTCAAGCCCGCAATGACAGGACTTTCCTGACGGTGTCGGCGACGTTTTCCGGCGTGAAGCCGAAGTGCTTGAACAGCACATTGGCCGGGGCCGATTCGCCATAGGTATCGATTCCCACGACAGCGGCGCAGCCGTATTTCCACCAACCGTCGGTGGCGCCCATTTCCACGGCGATACGCGGGATGCCGGCGGGCAGCACGCTGCTCTTGTAGGCAGCGCCCTGGCGGTCGAACGCGGTAGTGCTGGGCATGGAAACCACGCGCACGGCGATCTTGCTGGCAGCCAGCTGTTCCTGGGCCTTGAGCGCCAGTTGCACTTCGGAGCCGGTGGCGATGATCACCGCCTGCGCCTTCCTGGCCAGGCCCACTTCCGCCGGTTCGGCCAGCACATAGGCGCCCTTGCTGATGTCTTCAAGACCGGCCTTGGGCGCGTAGGGCAGGTTCTGCCGCGACAGCAGCAGCGCCGTCGGCCGGTTCGCGTTCTGCAGCGCGACGGCCCAGGCCACCGCCGTCTCGGCGGTGTCGCAGGGGCGCCAGACATCCAGGTTGGGAATCAGGCGCAGGCTGGCCGCGTGCTCGATGGACTGGTGCGTGGGGCCGTCCTCGCCCAGGCCGATTGAGTCATGCGTGAACACGTGGATGACGCGCTTTTTCATCAGCGCGGCCATGCGGATGGCGTTGCGGCTGTAGTCGCTGAAGGTCAGGAAGGTGCCGCCATAGGGGATGTATCCGCCGTGCAGGGCGATCCCGTTCATGATGGCGGCCATGCCGAATTCGCGCACGCCGTAGTTGATGTGGCGTCCGATCTTGCCGTCCTCGCCCCGCTTGACGTCACCGGCCAAGTCGAAGCGCAGCGCCGCCGTGCTCTTGGTATTGGTCAAGTTCGAGCCGGTCAGGTCGGCGCTACCGCCCAGCATTTCGGGCAGGGCGGTGGTGAAGGCCTCCAGCGCCAGCTGTGAGGCCTTGCGCGAGGCCACGGTCTCGGCCTTGACATGGGCGCTGATGGCGGTGTCCACGGCCACCTGGGCAAAATTGCGCGGCAGCTCGCCCTTCATGCGGCGGGTGAACTCGCCGGCCAGCCCGGCGTGCGCCGCCTTGTAGGCCATAAATCGCGCCTCCCACTCGGCCTCGCCCGCCAGCCCGCGGGCCTTGGCATCCCAATCGGCGTAGACCTCCTTGGGCACCGTGAACGGTTCGTAGGGCCAGCCTATCGCCTCGCGCGTGAGCCTGACTTCGTCCAGCCCGAGCGGCTCGCCGTGGGCCTTGGCCGTGTCGGCGCGGTTCGGACTGCCCTTGCCGATGTGGGTCTTGGCCACGATCAGCGTAGGGCGGTCGGCGCTGCGGCGGGCGTCGGCAATGGCACGGTCCACCCGATCAATGTCGTGGCCATCGACCGGTCCGATCACGTTCCAGCCGTAGGCCTTGAAGCGCGCCGCCGTGTCGTCGACGAACCAGGGGGTGACGCGACCGTCGATAGAAATGCCGTTGTCGTCATAAATGGCAACCAGCTTGTTGAGCTTCCAGGCGCCGGCCAGGGCGCAGGCCTCGTGGCTGATGCCCTCCATCAGGCAGCCGTCGCCCAGAAAGACATACGTGTGGTGGTCGACGATCGTGTGGCCAGGCCGGTTGAATTCGCTGGCCAGGAGCTTTTCGGCCAGGGCCATACCCACCGCATTGCCGATGCCTTGCCCGAGCGGTCCGGTGGTGGTCTCGACCCCTGGCGTAATGCCGGTCTCGGGATGACCGGCCGTCTTGCTGTGCAGCTGGCGGAAGTTCTTCAGCTGCGCCATCGGCAGGTCGTAGCCGGTCAGGTGCAGCAGCGCGTAGAGCAGCATCGAGCCATGGCCGTTGGACAGCACGAAGCGGTCGCGGTCGAACCAGTGGGGGTTGTGCGGGCTATGCCGAAGGTGCCGGCCCCATAGTGCAACCGCAATGTCGGCCATGCCCATGGGGGCGCCCGGATGACCCGAGTTGGCTTGTTGTACGGCGTCCATGGCGAGCGCGCGGATTGCGTTCGCCATCAGGGAAGTGTTGGCCATCGGGGACTGCTCCGGCGGAAAGGGATCAGGGGAAACCCCAGATTTTACATTTAGCACTTAGGTGCCAGATTTGCCCGCTCTGGCGGACGGCGCATCGTCTAAAGTGGCGCCATGCAAGGCCTTCACCTGACTGCCGATTTGTACAAATGCCGCTGCGACAGTGCCTGGCTGACCGATGCCGCGCGGCTGGGCGAATGGTGCCTGCAGGCTGTCAGGGCCGTGGGACTCGAGCCCGTCAACCAGGTGTTCCACACTTTTGCTGCCACCGACCGCGGCCCCGGCGGCGTGACAGCCACGATCCTGCTGGCCGAATCGCACGTATGCCTGCACACCTGGCCCGAACAGAAGGCCGCCACGGTGGACGTGTACGTGTGCAATTTCGGCGCCAACCACTCGGCCAAGGCCCGCGGCCTGATGTTCGCCCTGGTCAACCGCTTCCAGCCCGAATGGACTGAGCAGCGCTCGATGGACCGCGGAGACAGCGACGAATGACGGGGGCCCAGGCCATGATCCTGGCGGCCGGCCGGGGCCAGCGGATGCGCCCGCTGACCGACAGCTGCCCCAAGCCGCTCATGGAGGTGCGGGGCAAGCCACTGCTGCAATACCACCTCGAAGCGCTTGCCCGCGGCCGGATTGGCGAAGTGGCGGTCAACACGGCCTGGCTGGGCGAACAGATCGAGGCCCGGTTTGGCGTGGCGCCGCGTGAGGCCGGGTTGCCGCGGATTGTCTATTCGCACGAGGGCCGCGACTTCGGCCGCGCGCTGGAGACCGCCGGTGGCATCGCGCGGGCGCTGCCGCTGCTTGCCGATGCATTCTGGCTGCTCGCGGGCGATATTTACGCGCCCGACTTCGAATTCGACGCCGATGCTCTCGCCCGGTTCGCTGGGGGCGACAAACTGGCGCACCTGTTCCTGGTGCCCAATCCCGAGCACAACCCCCAGGGCGACTTCGGCCTGCGGCCCGATGGCCTGGCGCTCGGCCGGGCACCCCTGCAATACACTTATTCGACTATCGGCCTGTACCGCAAGGGCCTGTTTGCCAGCCTGCCGGTGGGCAATCCGAAGGGCCTGAAGGCCCCGCTCGCCCCATTGCTTCGCGTGGCGATGGACAATGCGCAAGTCAGCGCCGAGATCTATACCGGTCCGTGGACCGACGTCGGCACGCCCGATCGACTAGCCCAACTGAACAACTTATGAGCACACCTAACTATGCCCAGCGCCGCGCGCGCGTCGCCTCCCAACTTGGCAAGGACGGTATCGCCCTTGTCCCGACGGCGCCCGAGCGGCAACGCAACCGGGATAGCGACTTTCTTTACCGGCACGACAGTTATTTCTACTACCTGACGGGTTTTACCGAGCCCAAGGGCTGGCTGGTGATCACGGGCGACGGCCACTGCACGCTGTTCTGCGCGCCAAAAGATGCCGAGCGCGAGATCTGGGACGGCTATCGGCTGGGCCCGCATGCCGCGACTGCGGCACTGGGCGTGGACGCGGCGTTTTCGGTCGACGAACTGGATGCGCAGCTGCCCAAGTTGCTGGAAAATCGCGACACGGTCTGGTTTCCGTTCGCTATCCACGAGGGGCTCGAGGCACGCGTAGGCGGTTGGCTCAACCAGGTGCGCGCGCGGGTCCGCTACGGCGCCCTGTGCCCCGAACAGCAGCGCGACCTGTGCACGGTGCTGGACGAAATGCGCCTGATCAAGGACGCCGGCGAACAGGACACCATGCGACGCGCCGCGCAGATCAGCGCCCGCGCCCATGTGCGGGCGATGCAGTTGTCGGCACGCCTGCTGCGCGAAGGCCGGGAAGTTCGCGAATTCCACCTCGACGCCGAGCTGCTGCACGAGTTCCGTCTGGGCGGCTCGCAATACACGGCCTACGGATCGATCGTGGCGGCGGGCGCCAACGCCTGCGTGCTGCACTATCGCGCCGACACGGCGCCGGTGCGCGATGGCGAACTCGTCTTGATCAACGCCGGCTGTGAGCTCGACGGCTACGCCAGCGATATCACCCGCACCTTCCCGGCCAACGGCCGGTTCAGCGGTCCCCAGCGCGCGCTCTACGACCTGGTGCTTGCCAGCCAGGAGGCCGCGGCCGAAGCCACCCGGCCGGGCGCCCGGTTCACCGACCCGCACGACGCCGCCGTGAGAGTGCTGGCGCAAGGCATGCTGGATGTGAAGTTGCTCGACGGCAACAAGGTCGGATCGGTGGACGATGTGATCGAAAAGCGCGCCTATTTCCAGTTTTACATGCACCGAACAGGCCACTGGCTGGGCATGGACGTGCACGACTGAGGCAGTTACGTGGAGCCTACGCAGGTGGGTGAAGTGAGCGAACGCAAGGACCC
>JANYAN010000156.1 GCA_025361305.1 Burkholderiales bacterium | reverse complement strand
GGCTGCCCGACCGACCCCACGGTGGCCAGCCAATGTCGATGGCGCGGCACCGGGATCGGCACACCCGCGGTGGGCGTGAACGCCATCGGATAGCGCCCGCGTCCCTGGTAAAACAGCGTCTGCTCGTGCACATGGCCGCCGAAGACATGGGTCAGGTCGCCTTGCTCGCTGGCGGCCTGCAGGCTGACCGCGGCGTCCCGGCCGTTGTCCACGTAGGTCCAGCGTTGCGGTTCGTGGGCACTGGCGTGGACCAGCAAGACGAACTCGTGGCGGATCGTCAGGGGCAGGCTGTCCAGGTAGTCGCGCTGAGCCGGGCTGAGCTGGTCGTGCGTCCACGCTGCGCCGGCCTCGTCGGCACGCTTGCCCTCGGGCGGCGGCCGAATGGCCATCTCATCGTGGTTGCCGCGAAGCACCAGGGCACCTTGCTGGGCCAGCCCCATCACGCGGTCGAGCACGGCGCCGGGCTGCGCCCCATAACCCACCAGGTCACCCAGAAAGGCAAAGGTAGTCGCGCCCTGCTGGCGCGCGTCGGCAACGCAGGCATCGAACGCCTGCAGGTTCGCGTGCAAGTCGGACAGCAGGGCCAGACGCATGTCCGGGCCTGCTATCTCACCATCGACAGGATTTGCCCGCTGCGCGGGTCGCTGCGGCCGCCCAGCACCTGGGTGTAGGCCGCGGTGACGGCCTCGGGACCGCGATGATGCTGAACCGTCAGCCACGGATGGGTGTCATCGCCTACCCGTGCGCTGAAGGCTTGCCAGGCGGCAACCAGCCGCTTGCCCAGTTCGCCCGCTCCCCAGTCGGCCTGCCGCTTCTTGATCTGCGCCGGCGCGAAGAACAGGGTGGCGCGTGGACCGGGAAGATCCTTGGCGCCGCCAAGCTGCTCAACGTGGGTGCCGCCGATCGAGCAGCTGTACTTGAGGTTGGCAAAGCGCGAATGGACGGCTCGGCGCAAGTCGGCGTTGCCGGCAAAGTCCACATAGACGCAGGACGCGCTGACATCGACCTGGTCGAGCTCATCGTAGGTCAGTACGCGGCTGTAGCAGCCCAGACTTTCGCAAAAGGCCTTGTTGCCGGCCGAGGTGAGGCCCACCACCTCAATCCCCGGTCGCTGGATCAGCTGGAAGGCCGTGCCGTAAGCCGTCTTGCTCGATGCGCTGGATAGCAGCATGGTGGTGGCGCCAAAGAAGGCGTTGCCGTCCAGGAAGTCGTCGATCAGCCACGCCGTGATGAACAACGGGCGCAGCAAGGCCTGCACATCCTCGCTGGCGGCGGTGTAGAACGGGTCGGTGTTGCAGCGCAGATACTGGTTGTAGACGCCGTGCAGTTGCGCGCGATGCGCAGCCGCGTCGCCGAAGCCGGTGGGCGAAAGCCGCCCCGGCTGCAGCACGGCGCTGTCTGCCATCGGCCAGTAGCCATAAAGCCGCTCCGCGACGGCCACACCGGGATGCAGCGACTGCACGACCGTGCCGAAGCCCCAGACCGGCACGATGCCCCAACCGTCTTCCCCCGTGGGGTAGAACTGCCAGTAGCTCATCGCATCGCCGAAAGCGGCGTAGGTGATGTTGTTGGAGGTCAGCGCAAAGGCATCGACCCGAACGCGCACCTGGCCGCTGGTCAGCGCAGTGTCCGTGGCCGTGGCGAGCCGGGTGGTTGCGAGGTGGTCCTTGCGGACAAGAAGGGTGGTGGTCATGGCGCCACCGTAAACCAAACGGCCCGCCAGTTCAACACAGGCGGGCCGCTCAGGCGACAGTCAGGCGCGCTTTAGACCAGGTTGATCTGCACGTCGATGTTGCCGCGGGTGGCGTTGGAGTAGGGGCACACCTGATGCGCTGCGTCGACCAGACCCTGGGCCGCGGCGCGGTCCATGCCTGGCAGGCTGACGTTCAGGCGCGCGGCAATGCCATAGGCGCCCGGGATCGGTCCCAGGTCGACCTCGGCGTCGATCGCCAGGTCTGCCGGCAGGGTGATCTTCATCTTGCCGGCCACGGCCTTCATGGCGCCAATGAAGCACGCAGAATAGCCGGCCGCGAACAGCTGCTCGGGGTTGGTGCCGGCGCCGCCCATTGCGGGAGGCGTGAGCTTGACGTCCAGCTTGCCGTCATCGCTGCGGGACGCGCCGTCGCGCCCGCCGGTGGTGTGGGCCCTGGCGGTGTAGAGGACTTTTTCGAGTTGGGTCATGCGGACTCCTGTGAAAGTTGGCTTCGGATCGAAGCGGGTGGATGAAGCTGGAAATGGATCAGGCCAGCAGCCGGTCGCGTAGCGCCCGGATCTGGCCGGTAAGAGAGATCAGCTCGGGCACCGGGCACTGGCTGGCGCGAAGGATGCAGCCGGGAACCTTCGCGGCCCGTGCCTTGAGTTTGCGCCCGGCCGGAGTCAGGGTGATGTGGACCCGCCGCTCGTCAGCCACATCGCGGATGCGGGCGATCAGCCCACTGGTCTCAAGGCGTTTGAGCAGCGGCGTAAGCGTGCCTGAGTCAAGCGACAGGCGCTCGCCGAGCTCGGACACCATCAGGCCGTCGCGCTCCCACAGCACCAGCATGGCCAGATATTGCGGATACGTCAGCCCCAGCTCATCGAGCAGTGGCTTGTAGAGCCGCGTCATGGCCAGGGAAGCCGAATACAGTGCAAAGCACAACTGGTTGTCCAGCAGCAGGGCCCGGTCGGACGTGAGTTTCTGTGACGTCATGTTTGAATTATAGCGCAAAATTAAATAGCGTGCAATTCAATCGTCGACGATCATCAAGGCGAACAACTCAATTTCCGGTGAAACGTGAAGGACGGTGGGTCCATCGGGCCTTGCCGTTTACGAGAAATGCAGGTTCGCGATGCGCAGCCAGGGCAGGCAAACGGCGCCGGTGTCAATCCGTTCGCGGCTCACGGCCACGATATCGCGCAGCATCTGCCCCATGTTGCCGCTGATCATCGTCTCGGCCAAGGCAGGGCCGACGGCCCCATCGACGATCGAAAAGCTGTTCTTGATGACGCCGGAGAAGTCGCCGTTGGCCGCGGGCATGCCCATCGACAGCCGGCCAACCACCGCGCCGTGCGCCACGCCGCCAATCAGTTCGGCGCAGGATTGATCACCTGGCGGGATCTCCCAGCCGCTGGCCGCCACCGGCACGTGCGTCAGCCCGGTCTTTCGGCTGCCGTACAGGCTGGGCGTCAGCGTCATCAGAGTGCCCGCGCGTACCAGTGCGACCGGCGGTGTGAGGAATGCGTCGGCCGACACGGCGGCCACCCCCGGCGCGTCGAAGCGGCTGCGCAGGCTCAGCAGAGGCGAGGCGATGGCCTGGCCCACGCTGTCGCGGTAGAGGGAACTGCCGGCAATCAGCTGCGTGTCGCCCAGCTGGGCCAGCAGCCAGGTCAGCAGCGACTCGACGGCGTTGGGCATCAGCACCACGTCGCCGACGAACTTGTCGGCCAGGGGACGGGTGTGGATCTGTTGCTGCGTGTCGTGCAGCATCTGGCCGATGCCGAAGTAGGCGGGCGCCTGTGCGCTGGCCAGGTTGTCCGTGCTGCCGCCGGTGGCATTGAAAGAGCTTGACTGTTTGCCATCGCGCGCGGTGCCGAACACGTCCATCGCATAGTTGCCCACGCTGCAGGCCAGGTCGCTGCCCCCCGTGGTCAGGGTGTGGGACTGCCGCAGGGTATGCAGGGCACGGGCCTCGTCGACCATCATTCGGGGTGTCTCGCGCGCGCGAAACTCGAGCAGCTCGGCCATCTTGGCCGCCAGCAGCTCGAGGTCGGATTGCTGCGGGCCCTGGACGAGCCGGGTGCTCTGGCCGCTGGAAACCGCGTTGGCCTCATCCCGCGGCGCCGATCGGGCGTCGACAAACAGGCTGGCGATCCGGTCACCGATGGCGTGGGCAGACAGCTCGGAGAGCTCGGTGCTGGCAATACGGCCGTCGACAATGCCCATCAGGGAAAGCTTGTGCGACTCGGTGCTGCGAAGCAGGCTTGCCTCGTTGTGATTGACGTTCAGCTCGTCCAGGGCGATGCGGCTGGCGGTGACCTGGGCCTGCTCGAAGCCGGCGCCGCGCATCATCTCGAGCGCGCGGATGGCCGTGGATTGCAAAGTGCTCGCGGTATCCATCATTGACCTCCCAGGTGGGCGCGCACCCGCAGTGCCGGGCCGCCCATGGACACCACCATCGGCTGCTTCTTGCCGCAGTAGCCCGAACAATTCCAGTGCATGTCGTCGGACACGGCGTCGGCCGTCTGCAGCACCTTGATCGCCGAGCCCGACAACGTGGTGTCGCGAATCGCATGTCCAAGTCGCCCATCCTTGATCTCGTACGCCAGCGTGATCCCGAACATGAACTCGGTGGTGGAGTCGGCCTGGCCGTTGCCGGTCTTCATGAGCAGGTAGCCGTCATCCACGCCGGCGATCATGTCGGCCAGCCGTGCGTTGCCGGGCAGGATGGCCGTGTTGCGCATGCGCACCAGCGGTTCGTCGGTGGGCGCATAGGCGCGGGCGCTGCCGGTCGGTTCCAGGCCCAGGCGAGCCGCAGTCTCGCGGCTGCTCATGAAGCCGGTCAGAATCCCGTTTTGTATCAGCACCGCGTCGCGTGCGGGCGTGCCCTCGTCGTCGGCATAGACCGGGATCATCACTTCCTGTCCTCGGAAGGTGTGGGCGACGTCGACCATCGTGACGAGGTCGCTGGCCACCCGCTGCCCCATCAGGTCACCCGTCACCGCACCACCCAGCACCAGATCGGCCTCGCAGGGGTGCCCCATCGCCTCGTGAGCCAGCATGCCGGCCAGTGGCGGGGCCAACACCACCATGTGGGAGCCGCCTCGGGCCGCAACCGCCTGCCGCTTCGCCTGCAAATGGCCATGGAGTTCGTCCAGCATTGGCGCCAGGGCTTCTACCGACAGGTCCAGGTCAGCCAGGCTGCCCTTGGCCGAAATGGGTTCGTAAAGCTCGACCGGCGCGCCATCCGCGCCGACCGCGGTGAAAGTGACGCCGCAGGCCGCCCGCTGGATACTGCTGCGCACGTCGCTGCCGTTCGTGGTGGTCACCCACTTGCTGTGATTTTCATCATGCAGCAGGAACCGGGTCGATTTGAGCCCGGGGTAGCGCTGCCGGCACCAGGCGTGCAATTGCGCCAGCCGCTCGACGCAGTCTTTCTGGCTCATGGCCGGCCGGCCACGAAACACATGCTCGCCCCGGTAGGTGCCGCCCGGGAGCGGCTGCGCCTGCTTAGGCCCGAACCGGCCCATCGTGGCCGCGTTCTGGCGGGCCTGCCGGGTGATGCGCTCCAGGCCATCAGCGTCCGCGGCCTGGGCGGCGGCAAAGCCCCAATACCCGCCGTCATAGACGCGGGCGCTGGCGCCGCCGTCCATGGTCTGCGAATTCAGGGTGAGGTTGCCGTCGACCATCAGGATGCGGCGCTTGCGCAGTTCGTGGCGGCGGGTTTCAACGTAGTTCATGCGGCCTCCGGCAGGGACCGGCCATCTTAAGACAGGGGACCGGCCGGCCACGTCCGGGTAATCATCAGCCCGCACGGGCAAAGTTGTTGGCCTGTCGCCCTTGGTACAAGCACGATGGCCGGCCTCTCACTTAGGTTGTAATGTCGGCGGCCAGACAAAGGACATGGAAATGGTCGACTACATCATCGTGGGCGGGGGATCGGCGGGGTGCGTGCTCGCGGCGCGGCTGAGCGAGGACCCCGCGGTCAAGGTGGCCCTGCTCGAGGCGGGCCCGCCCGACAGGAGCGTACTGATTCAGTGCCCCGCGGGCCTGGCGCTGCTGGCCAAGAACGGCCAGGCCAACTGGGCTTTCCAGACCGTTCCGCAGCCCGGACTTAACGGGCGGCGCGGCTATCAGCCGCGCGGCAAGGTGCTGGGCGGCTCCAGCTCGGTGAACGCCATGGTCTATATCCGGGGGCACCGGGACGACTACGACGGTTGGGCCGCCGAGGGCAACAGTGGATGGGGCTGGGACGATGTGCTGCCGTATTTCAAGCGCGCCGAGCACAATGAACGCGGCAGCGATGCCTGGCACGGCGTCGGCGGCCCGCTGAACGTGATGGACCTGCGAAGTCCCAACCGGTTCGGCCCGATTTTCGTCGAAGCGGCTGTGCAGGCGGGCTATCCGAAGAACGGCGATTTCAACGGCGCTAACCAGGAAGGCGTCGGGATGTACCAGGTGACGCACCGCAATGGCGAACGCTGCAGTGCGGCCAAGGCCTACCTCACACCCCATCTCGGGCGCCCCAATCTGCAGGTGATCACCGCTGCCCATACCACCCGCATCCTGATGCAGGGGCGGCGTGCCACGGGGGTCGAATATTGGCGAGCAGGCAAGACGCATCAGCTGACGGCCAGCCGCGAGGTGCTGCTTTGCGCCGGGGCTTTGCAGTCCCCGCAATTGCTCATGCTGTCGGGTATCGGCCCGGCTGATCAGCTGCTGCAGAACGGGGTGTCCGTGGTGCAAGCGCTGCCGGGCGTGGGTGGCAACTTCCATGACCACGTGGATGTGGTTCAGGTGGTCGACGCGCCGCACCTGAAGGAGCTGTTCGGCCTTTCGCCTGCGGGCCTGGCGCGCGCGTTCAAGGGCATCGGTGAATGGCGCAAGCTGCGCAGCGGCCCGCTCACGACCAATTTCGCCGAGGCCGGTGGCTTCATCCGCAGCCGCCCCGAAGAGCCAGTTCCTGATCTGCAACTGCACTTCGTGATCGCCAAGCTGGTCGATCACGGCCGCAAGACGGTTTTCGGCCATGGCTATTCCTGCCACGTCTGCCTGCTGCGGCCGGCCAGCCGCGGCAGCGTCCGGCTGGCCAGTGCCGATCCGTTCGCGGCGCCACTGATCGATCCCAACTTCCTGGGTGAGCCGGACGATGTGGCGCGGCTGGTGCGCGGCTTCAAGGTGATGCGCAACATCCTGTCCCAACCCGCGCTGGCGGGCTACCGCGGGCGTGAGGTTGCCGCTTCTGCGGCGGCGCAGACCGACACCCAGATCGAGCAGTTCGTGCGCAACCGTGCCGACACGATCTACCACCCTGTGGGCACCTGCCGCATGGGCAGCGACCCGGCCCGCGACGTCGTCGACGCCCGGCTGCGCGTGCACGGCGTGGGCGGCCTTCGTGTTGTGGATGCGTCGATCATGCCGCGCGTTGTCGCCGGCAATACCAACGCACCCACCATCATGATCGCGGAGAAGGCGGCCGACATGATCCGTGCCGATTCCGCTTCGAGCCCCGCCGCAGCCTAGAATTTTCGCCTCACGGCAACGACCCGTATCCCCTGTGTCCGATCGCCTGGCGGTGCTGCCGCAATACTTCCTGCCCAAGCGGGCCCTCACGGTGCTGGCCGGCAAGGTGGCCGGCTTGCGCGGTGGCGCGATGACCCACGCGCTGGTGCGCTGGTTCATCGCAAAGTACCGGGTCGACATGACTGAAGCGGCCGACCCGGCAATCGAAAGCTACGCCACCTTCAATGACTTCTTTACCCGGCCGCTTCGCGCCGGAGTGCGGCCTATCGATGGCGCTCCCCTGGTCTGCCCTGTGGACGCGGCGATCAGCCAGTTCGGGCCGATAGAGAACGACCAGATCTTCCAGGCCAAGGGGCACAGCTATTCGACCACGGCCCTGGTCGGTGGGGACGCGGCGCTGGCGCGCCACTTCGATCACGGCCACTTCGCCACGCTCTACCTGGCTCCCAAGGACTATCACCGCATCCACATGCCCTGTGAAGGCCGCCTCACGCGGATGATCTACGTCCCCGGCGACCTGTTCTCGGTCAATCCGGTCACGGCGCGCGGTGTGCCCGGCCTGTTCGCGCGCAACGAACGCGTGGTCTGCGTTTTCGACACGGCGTGGGGACCGTTCGTCAACGTGCTGGTTGGTGCGACGATCGTCGGCAGCATGGCGACGGTGTGGCACGGTGTGGTCAACCCGCCGCGCAGCCGCGATATCCGTGAGTGGCGCTACGACGGGCAGGACATCGTCCTGGGCAAGGGGGCGGAGATGGGCCGCTTCCTGCTGGGATCCACGGTCGTGATGCTGTTCCCCAGGGGGGTGGTGAGCTTCATGCCCGATTGGGCCCCATCGCGCCCGGTGCGGCTGGGGCAGGCGATGGCCACCCTGGCCTGAGGCTATAAACGTCCCCTTTGCCCATGGCGCACTGGGTCGTCCGTTACGGCCCAGTGCATAAGAATCGGGCACTCTGAGGGCCAACGTAGAGGTAACCGGCACTTGCGGCAAGTGGCGGCAACGCCGCCGTAGGCAGCAAGTTGTCCGTGTTGACCGACATGTTATCCCTCGCTTCACTCATAGTGAGTCCACATGCGGAGCACGCGAACGACCCGCTCCTTCTTAAAGACTTCGTAGACCATGCGATGCTGAATGTTGATACGGCGTGAATACGCCCCATCTAGGTCACCGACTAGCTTTTCATACGGTGGCGGGTTCTGGAATGGATCGTTCGCCAGCACATCGATCAGCTCTTGCGCTTTGTCCCTGAGTCCGGCCGCCGAGAGCTTCTTGGCGTCCTTGAGCGCGTGCTTGGCAAAGACGACTTGCCAGCTCACCACCTCACCGACTTGGCACTGCGCTCAAGCGGTTCGGCCATGCCCTTCTTGATGGATTCGCGCATGCCCGGGACGGACAAGAGGTACAACGTCTCTTGCATCGCATCCCAATCCTCCGCCGATACGAGAACGGCACTGCTGCGCTTTCCGGCGATCAGCACGGGACGGTGCGATTCATTAGTTTCGTCGATCAGACGGTACAGATTGGCGCGCGCCTCGCTGGCAGTAACAGGAATTGCCATAGGGACCTCCGAATTGCACAAATCGTACGCTTATTCGTACGCTTAGTCAAGCGCGGCCACGACCGAGGGATAACGTCGAAGCTAAGTGGCGGCCCGCCTGCGGGGCGTCCGACTTGAGCGACCAGTCATAGGGCGCTCCTCTTGCGTTTCGACATAAGCATCAAGGAGGCGCCGGATCATTCGCTGATACCTT
>JANYAN010000155.1 GCA_025361305.1 Burkholderiales bacterium | reverse complement strand
CTGTTTTTGAAAACATGGAAGTCAAGGAAACCGTTTTTCGCACGCTCGATGGCGTGTGCAAGCCCGGCGCCATCCTCGCCTCGAATACCTCGTACCTCAACATCGACAAGATCGCAGACTTCACCAAGCGCCCGAGCGACGTGATCGGCTTGCACTTCTTCAGCCCGGCCAACGTGATGCGCCTGCTGGAAGTGGTGCGTGGCGCGGCCACGGCGCCTGACGTTCTGGCCACCAGCATGGCATTGGCCAAGAAGATCAAGAAGGTCGCCGTGGTTTCGGGTGTATGCGATGGCTTCATTGGCAATCGCATGCTGGCGCGTTATGGCACGGCCGCCCAGGGGCTGATCAGCGCCGGGGCGCTGCCCCAGCAGATTGACGGCGCGCTGCAGAAATTTGGCCTGGCGATGGGGCCTTTCCGCATGGGTGACCTGGCTGGCCTGGACATCGGCTGGGCGACGCGCAAGCGCAAGGCCGCAGAGGCGGGTGTCGAAATGAAACCCATCGTCGCCGACAAGCTGTGCGAAGCAGGGCGCTTCGGCCAGAAGACCGGCTCAGGCTGGTACCGCTACGAGGCCGGCAAGCGCGACCCGATTCCCGATCCGGTGACAGCGCAGCTGATCGATGATTACCGCGCCGCCAACGGGATCACGCCGCGCCAGGTCGCCGATGACGAGGTTGTCGGGCGCTGCATTTACGCACTGGTCAATGAAGGCGCCCGCATCCTGGACGAAGGTATTGCGGCCCGCGCGTCGGACATCGATCTGGCCTACCTGAACGGGTACGGCTTCCCCGCCTATCGGGGCGGGCCGATGCTCTATGCCGATACCGTGGGCCTGTCCAACGTGGTGCGGGCACTGCGCCGCTTTGCCGCCGAACCGGGCGCCGACAAGTCGTGGCAACCCGCGCCGCTGCTGGTCAGGCTGGCCGAAGAAGGCAAGACGTTCAACTGAATCCGAGGAATCCATCATGACCGATGTCGTTATCGTCTCTACCGCCCGTACCGGACTGGCCAAGAGCTGGAAGGGTGCCTTCAACATGACCTATGGGGCGACGCTGGCCGCCCATTCCATCGAGCATGCCGTCAAGCGTGCCGGCATCGACCCGGCCGAGGTCGAGGACGTGATCCTCGGCGCCGCGGCATTGGAGGGAACCACCGGCGCCAACGTGGCCCGCGTGGCCGCGCTGCGCGCGGGCTTGCCCGTCACCACCACCGGTGTCTCGATCAACCGCTTCTGTTCGTCGGGCCTGCAAGCGATCGCGATGGCTGCCCAGCGCATCATCGTGGACCAGGTACCGGTGATGGTGGCCGGTGGCGTTGAAAGCATTTCCTGTGTGCAGAACGAGGCCAACCGCCACATGCGCGCGGACCCGGCCATGCTCGAGCGCAAGCCCGAGATCTACTGGACCATGCTGCAGACGGCCGAGCAGGTGGCCAAGCGCTACAACATCTCCAAGGAGGCGCAGGACGAGTACGGCGTGCGCAGCCAGCAACGCGCCGCGGCTGCACAGGCGGCTGGAAAGTTCAATGACGAAATCGCACCCATGACCACCGTGATGGGTGTGGCGGACAAGGCCAGCGGCCGGCTCACACGCAAGGAAGTGACGATCGCCACGGATGAAGGCATTCGCGCCGACACCACGCTCGAAGCCGTGAGCAAGATCCGTTCGGCTATGCCCGGCGGCGTGATCACCGCAGGCAATGCCAGCCAGTTCAGCGACGGTTCGTCCGCCTGCGTGTTGATGAACGCAAAGCTGGCCGAAAAGCGCGGGCTGAAGCCGCTGGGCATCTTTCGTGGTTTCGCCGTCGCCGGATGCGAACCCGACGAGATGGGCATCGGTCCGGTCTTCGCCATCCCCAGGCTGCTGGAGCGCACGGGCGTCAAGATGCAGGATATCGGCCTGTGGGAACTGAACGAAGCGTTTGCAGTGCAGGTGATCTATTGCCGCGACAAGCTGGGCATTCCCGACGAACTGCTGAACGTCAACGGTGGAGCGATTGCCGTGGGCCACCCGTACGGCGTGACGGGCTCGCGCCTGACCGGCCACGCACTGATCGAAGGCAAGCGCCGCGGCGCGAAGTACGTGGTGGTCACCATGTGCATCGGCGGCGGGCAGGGCGCGGCCGGCTTGTTCGAAGTGGCTTGACGGCCGGCCTTCAGTGCGCCTGCGCGGCCATGCCCTGCAGCGCCTGCTGAAAGTCGGCGGCAAAGGCCGGCGCGTCGAAAACCGGGCTGGCCGCTACCCGCTGGCGCTGTGCGCTGCGCAGCTGCGCCAGCGCGGCGGGGTCGAGGGCCAGTGACACCGCGGTGCGAACGTACGCATCACGGTCTGGCGCAACCCATTGCGGCAATGTTGCTGCTTCCAGCAATGCCGGGCCCTGGCGCGACAGCATCCGCTCACCCTGCAGCGTGACGACAGGAACACCCATCCACAGTGCCTCGCATGTGGTGGTCCCTCCGGGGTAGGGAAAAGTGTCCAGCACGATGTCGACCTCGCCGTAGGCCGCAAGGTAGGCCCGGCGCGAGACCTTGCCATGCAGGCTCAGCCGGTGCGGATCGATGCCAAGTGCGCCCAGGCGCTGGCGCACTTGGTCGCGCGTCGCCTCATCGCCCAACTGCGTGTTCTGCCAGCGCAGGCGGGAACCGGGCACCGATGCCAGCACCTGGGCCCAAAGCGCGAGCACCTGCTCATTGGCCTTGCCCAGGTTCTGGAAACTGCCGAATGTGACATGGCCCTTGCGTAGCGCCGGAAGCGGGGTCACGGCCAAGCGCGCGCTCGGCGCTGGCGGTTTCAGACAGTTGGCAGAACCCGGAAGTTGCCACACTGTCTCGGTGAAGTGGGGACGTTGCGCGTCCGTCACTGAAACCGGGTCGGCGATCAGGTAGTTCATCTCCTTCACGCCGGTAGACGCCAAGTAACCCAGCCAGCTCACCTGCACCGGCGCTGGCTTCCAGGCAAACAGCGGCAACCGATTATTTGTTCACTGCTTCCTTCAATGCCTTGCCGGCGGAAAACCCGGGAGCTTTGCGTGCGGCAATCTTGATAGGCTTGCCGGTCGCCGGGTTGCGGCCATTGCGTGCAGCACGTTTGGTTACCTTGAAGGTGCCGAAGCCGATCAGGGTGACGCTGTCACCTTTCTTGAGCGCCTTGGTGACGGA
>JANYAN010000138.1 GCA_025361305.1 Burkholderiales bacterium | reverse complement strand
CCCGGCGCGCTGCCCCTGTTGCTTGCGCCGGGAGTGGGATCAACTGCGGCCGCGCCGGCCAATACCGCGAAGCTGCCCGCCAGACCACCGACGACGATGTTCAACCAGGTGCGGCGCTTGAGCCACACGGTGTACACAACTGCATAAAAGAACGCGCCGAGGAAGACATACATGGCACAGATCGCGTTCACGGCCCACCACGCGCCGGCAACCGACCCTGCCAGCAGTAGCCCGATCAATGCCAGCCATGCGCGAGTGTGCGGCAGAGCGCCCGTGACAAACGCACGGGTCCGGGTGCGCGCCATCAGGCGGTCGCCATCGGCTTCGACGTACTGATTGAAGGCTCCGGCGCTGGCCGATGAGACGAACACCGACAGCGCGAGCACCAGCACTTGCAGCAAGCCCGGCGCAGGCCCGGGCGTGACCTCGAAGCCCACCAGCGCCGTGAGCATGATCATCACGCCGATGCGCAGCTTGAACAACCCCAACACGTCGCGCACGAGGCGCCCCGGGGTGCGGTTGGCCAGGACGATTGAGGGGTTCACGGCGTTCGCCCCTGGCTCAGCTGAGGCCCCAGACCTGCGACAAGTACTTCCAGTTGATGAAGTAATACAGCACGAAGGCCACCAGGAACACCATCGCCAGCGCAAAGGTTCCCGGCGCGGCGAATCCCGCCGATCCGTACGACTGCACGGCGACGCCTGCCGGTGTTGGCGGAATCGGAGTGAAGCGTGGGCTGACGACGCCGCTGTCGAGCTTGCGGCCCCAGAGCAGTGACCCCACCGTGATGTAGATGTAGATCGCGCCGCCGGCGATGGCCGCGACCCCGGCGATGCCTACGAGGCCCATCATCAGGTAGGCTGCGCCCGGCCATTCGTAGGCCATCGCCGCGCCGCCGAAGGCCATGTCCCAGTGCCGGCGGGAAACGCCCAGCGTCCCTGCGCCCATCATCACCAGGCAGAAGAAGTACATCGACAGGCCAAACAGGTAGGGCTGCAACTTCGCCAGACCAGGGTTGATCATCTCGCGCCGGAACAACACTGGCAGCAGGAAGTAGGTCAACGCCATGAACGACAGCGTCGTCCCCACGACCACCGTGGCATGGAAATGGCCCGGCACGTAAACCGTGTTGTGAATGAGCATGTTGAGCTGCTCGGTGCCCATCATCACGCCCGATATGCCGCCCAGGAAACCGAAGCCGATCAGCGAGATGAACATACCCGAGAACACGGGATTGCCCCAAGGCGCCTTGCGCAGCCATTCGAACAGGCCGTTGGTGTAGCCCTTCTGGCGCTGCGCCACTTCAATGGCGCCGGGAATCGTGAGGCCGTGAATCATGGAGGCCAGCACGGCAAAGTACATGAAGTAGCTTGTGTTGACGACTTTCCAGCTGGTCGACAGTCCGGGGTCGGCCAGCAGGTGGTGTGCGCTGGCCAGTTGCAGGAACAGGATGTAGAGCAGGAAGGCGCCGCGGCTGACGCGCTCGGACATTGGCTTGGCACCGAAGGCGATGGCCGCCACTGCATACCAGATCGAAATATGCGCTGCGACGTTGATCTGCTGTGACGAATGGCCAAAGGCCCACCAGATGGTGCGATAGACCAGCGGATCCACGGCCTTGACGATGCCCACCGACATCAGGAAGGTCGGGATCAGGATGATCGCGCCCGAGGTGATGGTGAACACGGCGATGATTGCCGCCGTGATCGCGCCGAAGGTCACCAGTGGAACCGATCCCTGGTAGGTCCGGTCGCGCCGGGCGATCACCAGTGTGCCAAAGAACACGAAGCAGGCGATCAGCGCGCCCACCGCGAACAGGATCAGCCCGAGGTAGAAGTGAGGCGCAGCCATCATCGGCACGTAGCTCGTCATCATCACGCTGGAGCCGCCCTGCAGGACGGCGACATTGTTGGTGATCGCGCCGATCAGCATCAGCGCGAAGGCAAGCCACGCCACCTTCGGCGTCGCGATGCGGCAACGCAGCAGGGTCGACGAACAGAAGTAGAGAACGGCCACCTCAAAAAAGATGATCCAGAAGATCAGCATGTCGATACCGTGCGCGGTCAGCACCTGGTAGAACGTATCGGCGGCAAGCCAATGGACGGCCGGCCAGCGGGTCAGGACGACACCGATGGCCAGGATGCCACCCAGCAGCAGGAACACCACCGCCACAAAGGCGTTGGCGATCATCAGTTTCTCGGCCTGGCCTTCGAACTGGAGCCCGGAGCGCGGGCAGGTCCGGTAAGTCACGTCGCTGGACATGGCTTTCTCCTTATTTCACGTAGACGCGGCCGACCATCGTGTGATGGTTGATGCCGCAATATTCGTTGCACACGACGGAGAAGGCTCCGGACTCGTTGGGCGTGACCTTGATCACATGCTCAAAGCCAGGTACGACCTGGATGTTGATGTTGGTCGGCTGCAGTGAAAAGCCGTGGTTGTAGTCCATCGAGGTCAGGTGCAGGCGGTAGGTCTTGCCTTTCTCGAATTCGACAATCGGCCACCAGTTCCACAGCCGCGCGATCATGTACACGTCGGCGCCTTCAGGCGGATGCACCACAGGCACATTGGCGTCGGTTTCAGTCCGCACGGTGTACTTGTCCACGACCGCCTGCGCCTTGGCGGCAAAGGCATCGGGGCTGGTACGGTAGGTCTCGGTCGACAGGTTCTGGCGGCCGTAGATGTGCCAGCCAGCCATCATGAAGAACATCACCATGCACCAGACGAATGCGATGGCGATCCAGGTGCCTTCGACGCGGTCGAGCGGATGCTTCCACCACAGGCGTTCTGACGGGGGCAGGATGGCGCTCATGAAAGTATCCTTCGCGGCAGGTTGAACGGTGCGGGGCTTGCGGGCATCATTTCGCCAGCGGAATGGTGAGGATGTCGATCACGCCCCAGAGCGTGTACACGATCATCGGCACGAGGACACCGATGAACAGCAGCAGGAAAGGGTTGTCCAGCAACTGCTGCATCCACGGGATGCTTTCACTGTCGTTCTCGGTCTGGCTCATGGTGTCTCCTCGGGTTTCGATGAATGCGGCGGCTGGCTGATTCTGTGGGGTCGTGTCGCAATGCGACTTAAACCAGAACAAGAAAATCCAAGGCCGATCGCCCCTTCGTATCGCGGCTTCTGCCCGGCGCGATCCCCGGACTTGATCCAGATCAAAGGGACTCTGGCGGCCCGGCACAACACTGCGCCAAAGTCATGCCATGCAAGCGACGGACCCCAAAGCTCTCTCCCAAAGCGACCGCATCGCGCCGGACGCGGCCTCCGATCTTCAGCGGCGACGGGCCCTGCTGCGTCGCCTGGCATTGGCATGCGCACTGCTGGTTCTGGCCGTGACCTGCCTGAGTGCGTACATCCGTCTGTCCAGAGCCGGTCTGTCGTGCGCCGACTGGCCGCAGTGCTATGGCCAGGAGCTGCGCCAGCTGGAGAAGGGGCTGGCGACGGCTCCGGATGCGTCGCAGGGCATCGCCCTTGCGCGACCGCTGCATCGCCTCGCCGCCACGACGACGCTGTTCATGGTGCTGGCCATGCTGATGCTGAGTCTGGCCCGGCGCCCGCCCCTGCGGCGCGAGTCCTGCGTGGCCTTCGCCTTGCTGATGCTGGCCGTATTTCTTGCCGTGCTTGGCCGCTGGTCGAGCGACGCCCGCGCGCCCGCAGTGGCAATGGGAAATCTGCTGGGCGGGTTTGCGATGCTGGCGCTGTGCTGGCTCATGGCGCGCCAAGGCGGGGCCGCACGCACCCCGGCGCTGCGCGCCTGGGCCTGGCTTTGCCTTGTCTTGCTGGCGACCCAGGTGGCGCTGGGCGGCCTGGTCAGCGCGTCGTTCGCCGCGATGA
>JANYAN010000121.1 GCA_025361305.1 Burkholderiales bacterium | reverse complement strand
CATGCCAACAGCGAAGTCATTGATTTCAAAGGAATTTTCTCACCCAAAGTCGAAATTGTCCAATATTCAGACAGCGCGAAATGTCTAAGTATCAGACGTATGTCTGATACTTAGACATTTCCTCGAGCCGTTCGTACAGCTTGGCGCGCGAAATGCCCAGCAGTCTTGCGGCGGCCACCTTGTTGCCGCGTGTCGCGGCCATGGCGGCGTCGATGGCCCGCCGCTCTACTTGGGCCACCTGGTCTGCCAACGGCCGCAAAGCATCGCCGGCGACCGGGAGGGAGGGTGATTCCGCCGTCGACGCCGCCACGGCCGGCTCGATCTGTTCAACGCCCGACTCGCCCAACACCTGGCGCAGCTCGTCGACCCCGATGTGATGAGAGTCTGCGCGCATCGCAGCCTGTTCCAGCACATTCCTCAGCTCGCGGGTATTGCCGCGCCAGGTCTGCGCCGACAGCAACGCGATCGCGTCGGCGCTGACGTCGGGCGGCGGCGTGCCGCTGCGCAGCGCCATGTCTTCGGCCAGCACCTCGATCAGGGCGGCAATGTCAGCGCGCCGTTCGCGCAAGGGTGGCACCCGGATCGGCAGCACGTTGAGCCGGTAATAAAGGTCTTCACGGAACTTGCCTTCGCGCACCAGCGACGCCAGGTCGCGCGAAGTGGCGGCGATCACCCGGGCGTCGAACGCAACGACCTTGTTCGAGCCCAACTGCTCGATCTCGCCCTCCTGCAGGGCCCGCAGCAGCTTGGGCTGAAGGCTTTGCGGCATGTCGCCGATTTCATCCAGAAATAGCGTGCCACCATCCGCCAGCTTGAACTTGCCGTCGCGTCCCTTGCGGTCAGCGCCAGTAAATGCGCCGGGTGCCACGCCGAAGAACTCTGCTTCGAGCAGCGTGTCAGGAACGGCAGCGATGTTGACGCTGACCAGCGGCCCGCTGGAGCGGGCCGACGCCGCATGGATGGCGTGGGCCAGCAGTTCCTTGCCAGTGCCCGTTTCTCCCAGCAGCAGCACCGGGCTTGAAGAAAGCGCGGCGCGGCGCGCCTGCCGCTTGACTTCCACGGCCGCCGCGCTGCCTCCCACGAAGCTGGCCAGCGTGTGCTTGTGGCGCCGCTGGCTGGCCAGTTCGCGACGGGCGTCGTCCAGGTCGCGTTGCAGGCGGGCAAACTTGGTGATCAGCGGCTGCAGGGTGGTTTCGGGGTGGTCGAACAGCACGATACCCAGCGCGCCGATCACCTCGCCCGATGGGTCGCGCAGCGGTATGCGGCTGACCACGAAAGTGCCCGCACGATTGGTAAGCAGGTCGATCAGGATGGGCTTGCCGGTACGCAGCACCTGATGCATCTGGGTGTTGTGGACCACTTCTGCCACGGGCTGGCCGACGAAATCGGACTCGCGCTCGAAGCCCAGCGCTGGCAGAAAACGCCGGTACTGGTCGTTGATCCAGACCACCCGCGCCTCGCGGTCCACCAACAGCATGCCCTCGCTGGCGTTGGCGAACAGGTCGAACATCGAGCGCGCGGCCAGCTCCAGGATGCTCTGGCCATCGCGCGGCAGGGTGTCGTCGGCTTGCATGCGGCGATGTTATCCGCTGTGCCTCCGGTTGGCCGACAATGGCGTCAATGGATAAATTGAGGATAGACAAATGGCTGTGGGCCGCCCGCTTCTACAAGACGCGCACGCTGGCCAGCGAGGACATCGGCAAGGGCCGGGTCGAGGTCAATGGCCAGGCCGCCAAACCGGCGCGAGAAGTGAAAGTGGGCGACACCGTGGCGGTGCGCCGCGATGCGCTGACGCGCACCTTTCTGGTCCGCGGCCTGTCGGGCATGCGCGGACCGGCTCCCGTGGCCCAGTTGCTGTACGAGGAGACCGCTGAAAGCCTCAAGGCCCGGGAGCAGGCCGCACAGCAGCGGCGCGAGGCACCCGAGCCGGCGATGAGCATCGAGCACGGCCGCCCCACCAAGCGCGGGCGCCGCGAGCTCGAGGATGCGCAGCGCGGCTGGGGCGACCGCTGGAGCGCGTCGGTCGACGACTGACCCCAACGCCGGTTCGGGCTTTCACTATGGGGGCCCGGTGCGCTCCGTGGTGTACTTCCTGCTCTTTTCGGGAACTCACTGGAGCAAGCATGAAATTGAGGCAAATGGGATTCGTTCTGGTCGCTGCCATGGCCCTGGCCGGCGGCGCCCAGGCGCAGCAGTTCTTCCGCATCGGCACCGGCGGCACGGCGGGCACCTACTACCCGGTGGGCGGCATGATCGCCAATGCCGTGTCCCAGCCGGGCAAGCTCATCGCGACGGCACAGGCCAGCAACGGGTCGCTGGCCAATGTCAACGCCGTGGGTGGCGGTGCCCTGGAGGCGGGCATGTCGCAGTCGGACGTGGCCACATGGGCATACACCGGCACGGGCGCATTCGAAGGAAAACCCAAGGTCACCGATCTGCGCATGATCGCCAACCTGTACCCCGAGAGCATCCACCTGGTCGTCAAGAAGGGCTCAGGCATCAAGTCCGTTGCCGACCTGAAGGGCAAGCGCGTGGCGCTGGACGAACCCGGCTCGGGCACGCTGTTCGACGCGCGCCTGGTGCTGGCTGCCTACGGCGTGAAGGAAACCGATATCAAGCCCGATTACATCAAGCCCAACCAGGCCGGCGACAAGCTCAAGGACGGAGCGCTGGACGCGTTCTTCTTCGTCGGCGGCGCGCCGGCCGGCGCAATCGCGGAACTCGCTTCCAGTGGCGCCGGCATCGAGCTGGTGGCCCTGGGCGGTCCGCAGGCCGAGGCACTGCTGAAGTCCAGCCCTTGGTTCGCCGTAGACCACATCGCTGCGGGTACCTACAAGGATGTGCCCGATGTTCAGACGCTTGCAGTCGGCGCACAGCTGGTCACCAGCGCCAAGGTCGACACCGAGACGGTGTACCAGGTCACCAAGGCCATGTTCAGCGAGAGCACCCAGAAGACGCTGGCCGCCGGCCACGCCAAGGGCAAGTTCATCACCAAGGAAAACGCCGTGAAGGGTGTGGGCATTCCGTTTCATCCGGGTGCCGAGAAGTACTACCGCGAAGTGGGCCTGATCAAGTAAGGCACCAGACGCCACCGAGCACAGGGAGGCCCACGCCTCCCTGTTTGCTTTCGCGCAAGGAACCCGGATGACCGAGATCGCCACCACGCTGGACCCTGACAAGCTGCAGGAACTCGAGGAGAAGTTCGATCCCGAGATGCGCTTTCGTCCCACAACTCCGCCCGCCCTGCAGATCGTCAAGTGGCTGCTGATCGCCCTGTCCTGCTTCCACTACTACACGGCGGGTTTCGGGTTGCTGGCCGAGACCACGCATCGCGGTGTGCACCTGGCCTTTGTGCTGGGGCTGATCTTTCTGGTGTTCTCGGCCAGTCGCAATCAGGCCGACCAGGCCAGGCCCTCCACGTGGTTTTCGCCGGGAGGCGTGCCGTTGGTGGACTGGTTGCTGGGCCTGGCCTGCGCGGCCAGCGTGCTCTACATCCCTTACGTATTCAATGACCTGGCCTTCCGGGTCGGCAACCCGGATCTGGCCGATGTGGTGTTCGGGTCCATCCTCTTCATCACCCTGCTCGAGGCGACACGCCGCTCAATGGGCTGGCCGCTTCCCCTGATCGCCATCGGCTTCACCGTCTACGCGCTGGCCGGCCCGCTGTTCCCCGGCCTGCTGCAGCACGCCGGTGCCAGCTGGAGCCAGATGATCAACCACCAGTACCTCACCAGCCAGGGCATCTACGGCATCGCGGTGGGCGTGGTGGCAACCTACGTCTTCCACTTCGTGCTGTTCGGCGTGATGGCGACCCGGGTTGGCCTGGGCCAGCTGTTCCTGGATATCGCCGCCAGCATCGCCGGCCGTTACGCCGGCGGACCGGCCAAGGTCAGTGTCTTCGGCTCGGCGATGTTCGGCATGCTCAGCGGCTCGTCGGTGGCCAATGCCGTCACCGTGGGTTCGCTGACGATTCCCGCCATGATCCGCGTGGGCTACAGGCGCGAGTTCGCCGCCGCGGTAGAGGCTGCCTCGTCCACCGGCGGGCAGATCACGCCACCGGTGCTGGGCGCGGCCGCCTTCCTGATGGTGGAGTTCCTGAATGTCTCCTACCAGACCATCATCGCCGCAGCCATCGTGCCGGCTTTCATGCACTTCTTCGGCGTGTTCATGCAGGTGCACTTCGAGGCCAAGCGGCATGGCCTGCGCGGCCTGACCGAAGAGGAAATGCCGCGCCTGAAGGAGTCACTGCGTCAACGCTGGCCCACCCTGATTCCGCTTGCCTTGCTGATCTGGATCCTGGTGTCCGGTCGCACGCCTTACCTGGCCGCTTTCACCGGGATCAGCTCCTGCGCCATCGTCGGCCTGGCTACGCGCACGACTGGCAATACGGCACGCAACTGGCTGCTGATGCTGGTGCTGCACGCCTTCCTTCTGCTGATCGCCTTTGGCGATGTCGGCAGTCGCGGCGAATGGATCAAACCGGCGTTGCTCGCCGTGGCCATTGGCGTAGCGCTGGCCGCCTGGAAGCTGGGCGGCGTCACCGGCCGCATCTCGCACGCATCGCTGGTGGAAGCCTTCGAGACGGGGGCGAAATATGCGCTGGCGGTGGGCGCCGCAGCGGCAACGGTGGGCATCGTGATCGGTGTGGTGACGCTGACGGGCGTCGGCTTCAAGATCAGCTTCATCATCACGAGCTGGGCCACGATCATCGCCGGAGGCGTTTCGACGGTGGTGCCCGCAGGACTGGCTGACATCCGGTCGCTGACCCTGTTCGCGGCGCTGGTCATGACCGGCGTGGTCTGCATCCTGATGGGCTGCGGCATCCCCACCACCGCCAACTACATCATCATGGTCACGGTGGCGGCACCGACACTGGTGCAGCTGGGCGTGCAGCCGCTGGTCGCGCACTTCTTCGTCTTCTACTACGGCGTTCTGGCGGATATCACGCCGCCTGTGGCGCTGGCGGCGTATGCGGCCGCGGGCATGGCCGGCGCAGATCCGTTCAAGACCGGCAACACCGCTTTCCGCCTTGGCCTGGCCAAGGTGCTGGTGCCGTTTGTCTTCGTCTTCTCGCCGTCGCTTTTGCTGGTAGCCAACGGGTTCACCTGGTATGACTTCACCGTCACCTTTGTCGGGTGCATTCTGGGCATCGTCGTGCTGGCGGCGGCCCTGAGCAAGTTCTTCCTGGTCGAGATGAAGCGCTGGGAACAAGGGCTTTGCGTGGCGGCCGCGCTGCTGCTGATCGCGCCGGGCCTGGGTGTGACGCTGATCGGCGCGGCGATGGCCACGCCAGTGCTGCTGCGCCAGCTGGCCGCATGGAAGGCGAGCCGCAGCGTGGGTGCCGCGCCACCGGGCTGAACCGAAGTTTGACCTGCGTCAGATGGTTTTCGGGGGCAATCTGCGGGCCAGCCTTCAGTTCACGCCGCCAAAATCCGACAGCCCCGTGGGAGTCGGGCTACAGGCGTCAAGCGCCGCGACGGCGACCTCGAATAGTTTGTCCACCTGTTTGCGCCGGCTTTCGCATTCGATGATGAGGTTACGCGGCGGTTCGGCCAGAGTCTTGGCGTAATCGGACATCGCGCTCGAAAGCGTGGCTTCAACCAGCGCCAATTCGGCCAGGGCCACCTGCCAGGCAGTCAGTTGCGCAGTGGCGAATTCGATCGTGGGGCGGGCCATGTTCAATGGAGCAAATATCGGGCAGGACGAGATTTTAGCGCCGCCGGTCCTTGCGCCGCTGCGCCCGGCGCACCTGGCGGCTTTGCCCTTTTTGGGCAGCCGCTTCCGCCAGCTCCTCTTTGCGCAGGGCGATTCGGCGTGTCACCACCCTGGCCACCACGAAGGTCAGGGAAAATGCGAAGGCGGCAATGAGGATTCCGGCGAGGCTGGAGGTCATGGGTGTGTATCCTGCGGTCATGAGCAATTCTGGTCAACCTCTACCCCATACGGAAAATCCCCTGCTGCTGCCATGGACGGCCCCCTATGGCCTGCCACCCTTCGAGCGGGTGCTCCCCGAGCATTTCGCCCCGGCCTTCGACGTGGCGCTTGCGGCCCATCTGGCCGAGATCGACGCAATTGCGAACAACCCCCTGCCGCCCAGCTTTGCCAACACGCTGGAAACCTTCGACCGTAGCGGGCGGCTGCTGGTGCGCCTCGACCTGCTATTCCACAACCTGACATCCAGTGAAACCAGCCCGGCCCTGCAGGCTGTTCAGCGTGAAATGGCACCACGCCTGGCGGCCCACAACAACGCGATCTACATGCACGCCGGCCTTTTCGCCCGCATCGACGCGCTCTATCAGCAGCGCGAGGCGCTCGCGCTGGATGCCGAGGCACTGCGGCTGCTGGAGCGGGTCCATCTCGACTTTGTGCGCGCGGGCGCCCGGCTGCCCACCCGCTTGCGCCAGCGCTATGGCGAAGTCACTGAGCAGCTCGCCAGCCTGACCACACGCTTCGCCCAGAATGTGCTGGCCGACGAGTCTGGGTACCTGCTCGAACTCAAGGGCGAGGCCGATCTGGCGGGCTTGCCGGCGTTCGTTCGGTCTGCCGCCAGATCGGCGGCGCAGCAAGGTGGGCTGGGACCCACGGCCTGCGCCATCACGCTCTCCCCATCCCTGGCCGAGCCGTTCCTGACATTCTCTGCGCGCCGCGATCTGCGCGAAGCGCTGTGGCGCGCTCGCGTCGGCCGCGGCACGCACGAGGGCGAGCACGACAACCGGTCGATCGCGGCCCAGATCATCGCGCTGCGCCAGGAGCAGGCTGCGCTGCACGGCCATGACACCTACGCCGACTACGCGCTGGCGGACCGCATGGCCAGCGACACCGCCGCCGTGGTGGACTTGCTGGCGCAAGCCTGGGAACCGGCCAAGGCCAGCGCGGCGGCCGACCGGCAATTGCTTGCCGCCATGGCGACCCGTCTGGGTCAGCCCGCGCCGATCGCAGCGTGGGACTGGCGCTACCTGGCCGAGAAGGTGCGCCAGGAGACCTACGAGGTGGACGACGCGCAGATCAAGCCCTATTTCACGCTCGACAACATGATTGCGGCCATGTTCGACTGCGCAGGGCGCCTGTTTGGCCTGACGTTCGTCGAGCAGCACGGCCTGTCGCTTTACCACCCCGACGTGCGCCTGTGGGAAGTGCGCGGCCGTGACAATGCGTTGGTGGGCATCTTCATGGGCGACAACTTCGCGCGGCCGTCCAAGCGCAGCGGCGCCTGGATGAGCGTCTTTCGCAGCCAGTCGGGACACGACGGCGGCACGCTGCCCATCGTCATCAACAACAACAATTTCGCCAAGGCCAGCCCGACGCTGCTGAGCGCCGAGGACGTGAAGACCCTGTTCCACGAGTTCGGGCATGGGCTGCATGGGCTGCTTTCCAGGGTCACCTACGAAAACCTGGCTGGCACGCGGGTGTTGCGGGATTTTGTCGAGCTGCCATCCCAGCTGTTCGAGAACTGGGCCATGGAACCGCAGGTGCTGGAACGCCATGCGCGGCACTTTCAGAGTGGCGAACCTCTGCCCGCCGCGCTGCTTGACAAGCTGCTGGCGGCGCGCCGATTTGACCAGGGCTGGGCAACCGTTCAGTACACCGGCCCGGCCCTGATTGACATGGCACTGCATGCGCTGCCTGCCGGCACGCCGGTCGATATCGCGCAGTTCGAGGCCGAACAGTGCGCACTGCTCGGTGTGCCCGAAGACATCGGTCAACGGCACCACTTGCCGCATTTTCAGCACCTGTTTGGCGGCTCGAGCTACGCCGCCGGTTACTACGTCTACATGTGGGCCGAGGTACTGGAGGCCGATGCCTTTGCAGCCTTCGGCGAGGCCGGCGATGCTTTCGACCCGGCCACGGCCGAGCGGCTGCACCGCCATATCTACAGCGCCGGCAATCGCCAGGAGCCGGGCCAGGCGTTCCGCGCGTTTCGCGGCCGCGACCCCCAGGTGCAGCCCATGCTGGCCAAGCGAGGGCTGATCGATGCCTGAACCGGCACTGCGGCAGATCAGCGAGTTGCCCGGCCCGCGCGGTATCCCCCTGCTGGGCAACAGCCTGCAGGTCAGGCTGCCGCGAATCCACCTCGACCTCGAACGCTGGGCCCGCCAATACGGCCCCTTGTTTCGCATCCAGCTGGGCCCGCGCCGGATCCTGGTGGTCACCGATCATGCGGTGATCGCCAGCGTGCTGCGCGAACGCCCGCATGCCTTCCGCCGCCCCCGACGCAGCAACGAGGTCGGGCGCGAGATGGGTTTTCAACCGGGGGTTTTCTCGGCCGAAGGCGACGCCTGGCGCAACCAGCGGCGCATGGTGATGGCGAGCTTCTCGCCGGGCCATGTCAGGGCCTACTTTCCCTCGCTGCTGACGGTAACCCAACGCCTGCACCGGCGCTGGCAGGCCGCGGCAGCCAAGGGCGCTGCCATCGACCTGCAGGCCGACCTGATGCGCTTCACAGTCGACGCGATCTCCGGCCTGGCCTTTGGCGCGGACGTCAATACGCTGGAGTCGGACCAGGACGTCATCCAGCAGCACCTGGACAAGATCTTCCCTGCCCTGTTCAGGCGCATCTTCACGATCTTTCCCTACTGGCGATATCTGCGCCTGCCGGCAGACCGGCGTCTGGACCGCAGCGTCAGGGAAATCAATCTGGCGATCGCAAGTTTCATTGCCAAGGCCCGCGCGCGCCTGCAGCAAGATCCGGCACGGCGCGAACATCCGCACAACCTGCTCGAAGCCATGATCGTGGCTGCCGACCAGCCGGACAGCGGTGTCAATGACCACGACGTGGCGGGCAACGTGCTGACCATGCTGCTGGCGGGCGAGGACACGACCGCCAATACCCTGGCCTGGATGATCTACCTGTTGCAGCGCAACCCCGAAGCGCTGCGGCGCGCGCAGGAAGAGGTGCGGCGGCTGGCACCCGACCCGGTGGCCTTCACGCCCGAGCAAATGGGCGAGCTCGATTTTCTGGACGCCTGCGCGCAGGAGACCATGCGCCTGAAGCCTGTCGCACCCAACCTGCCCGTGGAAGCCATCCACGACACCGTTGTGGCCGGCATCGCCGTGCCGGCCAATACGCTGGTCTGGAGCGTGCTGCGGCATGACAGCGTGGCCGACCGCCATGTTCCCGATGCTGGACAATTTCTGCCTCAGCGCTGGCTGGAATCGTCGGCGCAGGAACTATCCGCCGGTTCGACCAAGCGCGTCGCGATGCCATTCGGCAGCGGCCCGCGCATCTGCCCAGGCCGCTACCTGGCGCTGCTGGAAATCAAGATGGCCATGGCCATGCTGCTGGGCCAGTTCGACATCGAAGGCGTGGACACGCCCGACGGCGAAGCGGCCCAGGAATTGATGTCTTTCACGATGTCGCCCGTGGGCCTTAAGATGCGCGTGCGCGTGCGCGAGGGTTGAACCAGGCTCAGGGCGTGAGGTCGAACACGCGCACGCCGGTCACATTGCGCTCCCGCTGCACCCAGCGCCTGTCGTGCAGGGTGTGCGCCATGTCGGCGACGCCCGCGTCCCAGTGCTCCTGCATCGACCGGCGCGAAAACTCATAGTCTTTCGACTGG
>JANYAN010000101.1 GCA_025361305.1 Burkholderiales bacterium | reverse complement strand
CCATCGGACCCAGCCTCTACCAGTACGGCAAGCTGCGCGGCGTCACCGACCCGAACAGTGCGGCGGCCCGGCCGATCGTTGAATACACCTGGGGCAAGATCTGGAACGCCAGAGCCTACAACGCCTGCTCGAACATGCCGCGCGCCGGCCATGGCGGCATTCTCAACGAGCAACAGGTTCGGCATGTCATGGCGTTGCTGCTCGATCCGCAATCGCCGGTGAACAAGTGAAGCGAGCCGGTCTTCGCGCTGCATGAATTCGAGCAAGCGCGAATTTCTTCAGGTGCTCGGCGCAGCGGCCGTGGGCGGCATGAGCCTGGCCCGCTGGGCCGACGCCGATGCCGCCGTAGCAACCGCAGGCCTCTACGATGCACCGCGCTTCGGAAATGTGTCATTTCTGCACATGACCGACTGCCACGCCCAACTGCGGCCCATCCACTTTCGCGAACCCAGTGTCAACCTGGGCATCGGCAACATGGCCGGCAGGCCGCCGCACCTGGTGGGCGACCACTTGCTCAAGGCCGCGGGCATCCGCGCGGGTTCGCCTCAAGCGCACGCCCTGACCTATCTTGACTTCGAGCATGCAGCGCGTCGCTACGGCAAGATTGGCGGCTTCGCCCATCTGGCCACGCTGATCAAGCGGCTCAAGGCCAATCGTCCGGGCGCCCTGCTGCTGGACGGCGGCGACACCTGGCAGGGCTCGGCCACGGCCCTGTGGACCCGGGGCCAGGACATGGTCGATGCTGCCAAGCTGCTCGGTGTCGACATCATGACGGGGCACTGGGAGTTCACCCTGGGTATGGAACGCGTGAAGGAAATCGTCGACCGCGATTTTCTGGGCAAGGTCGATTTCCTGGCCCAGAACATCAGGACGGCCGATTTCGGCGATCCGGTGTTCAAACCTTACGTCATCCGCGAAATCAACGGCGTTCCCTGCGCCATCGTCGGCCAGGCCTTTCCTTATTCGCCCATCGCCAACCCGCGCTACCTGATGGCCGACTGGGCCTTCGGCATCCAGGAAGAAAGCATGCAGACCGTGGTGGACGAAGCTCGGGCCAAGGGCGCCCAGGTGGTGGTCCTGCTCAGTCACAACGGCATGGATGTCGACCTGAAGATGGCCGGCCGCGTGACCGGAATCGACGCCATCATGGGCGGACACACGCACGACGCCATGCCCGTGGCCAGCGTCGTCGGCAACAAGTCCGGCAAGACGCTGGTGACCAATGCCGGCTCCAACGGCAAGTTCTTGGCCGTGATGGACTTCGATGTTGGCGACGGCAAGGTGCGCGATTTCCGCTACAAGCTGCTACCGGTGTTCGCCAACATGCTGCCGGCGGACCGCGAGATGGACGCGCTGATCGACCGCGTCCGCGCGCCCTATGAAGCACGCCTTGCCGAAAAGCTGGCCGTGACGCAGGGCACCCTGTACCGTCGCGGTAATTTCAACGGAACCGGCGACCAGTTGCTGCTCGATGCTTTGCTGGATGTGCAGGACGCCGAGATCGCATTTTCGCCGGGCTTTCGCTGGGGCACTTCGCTGCTGGCCGGCCAGGTCATCACCCGGGAGTGGCTGATGGACATGACCGCGACAACCTATTCATACGCCACCGTGACGCAGATGAGCGGCGAGACGATCAAGGCCGTGCTGGAAGACGTGTGCGACAACCTCTTCAACCCAGACCCTTACTACCAGCAAGGTGGCGACATGGTGCGCGTTGGCGGGCTGGAATACAGCTGCAATCCGCTCGCAGCCATGGGCAAACGCATCGACGACATGCGCCTGAACGGCAAGCCGCTGGAGGCGTCGCGCCAGTACAAGGTTGCCGGCTGGGCTCCCGTCGCTGAGGAGGCGAGCAGGGTGCCGGGCGGCAAGCAGGTCTGGGAGGTCGTCGAAACATGGCTCAAGGCCAAAAGCGGGATCGTCGCGCCCCGCAAAATCAACATGCCCAGGCTGACTGGCGGTGTGCCCAACGCCGGCTACGCCACCGACCGATCATGAACGCACCGATTTCCCGGCGCGCCGCGGCTCGCGCGCTTGTGATCTGCGCCGCGCTGGCCATTGGCAGCGCGGCAGCACAGCAGGCGACGGTGCAGGTCCGGTCGCTGACGCCCGAAGCAGCGCTGCGCGCCGCAAGGGCCGCGCTGGCGAGTTGCGCGCGCAGCGGCTACCAGGTCGCGGTGGCTGTGGCAGACCGTTCCGGCAATCCGCTGGTGATGCTGCGCGATCGCTGGGCTGGGCCGCACACGCCCGATACCGCGACCGGCAAGGCCTGGACAGCCCTGACGTTCAAGATAGATACGCTGTCGCTGGCCCGGACCACGCAGGCGGGTGAGGCCGCGTCGGGGATCCGCCAGTTGCCCCGCGTAGTAGCCGTAGGTGGCGGGCGCCCGATCGAAGCGGCAGGTTCGCTGGTCGGATCGATCGGTGTTTCAGGTGCACCCGGCGGCGATGCGGACGATGCCTGTGCGAAAGCCGGCATTGCCGAGATCGCAGACGACCTCGAACTCTGAGGGCCCCGCCCCGCGGGCTACTCCAGCCCCAGTTCCTGGATCTTGCGGGTGATGGTGTTGCGCCCGATGCCCAGCTTCTGCGCCGCCTCGATGCGGCGGCCGCGAGTGTTGGCCAGCGCGGTGAGAATGAGGCGGGACTCGAAACGCCGTGTCAATTCGTCCCACACGTCGTGGCGGCCGCTGACCAGCAATTCGAGCGCCTCGGCCTCCAGCCCGTCCTCCCACTCGCCGCCAGTCTTGACTGCCCCGACCGTGTCGATGGCTGGCGTGGCGGGGACCTCGGCCGCGCCCTCGCCGGCGACCGTCGCGATGGGCGGTGCGGTTCGCAACGGCGGCTCTGCGGCAACAGGCTCCAGCTCTGGCGGCAGGTCCTTGGCTTCGATCACCTGCGCCGGAGCCATCACGGTCACCCAATGGCAGATGTTTTCGAGCTGGCGCACGTTGCCTGGAAAACCGAAGTTGGCCAGTCGCACCAGTGCTGCGTCGGAGATGCGCTTGGGCTCCACGCCGAGCTGCTTGGCGCTCTGGCTGAGGAAATGGCGCGTGAGCATCGGCACGTCCTCGCGCCGCTCCCGCAGCGCCGGCAGGCGCAGGCGGATCACGTTCAGCCGGTGAAACAGGTCTTCGCGAAACGCGCCTTCCTTGACTCGCTGTTCGAGGTCCTGGTGGGTCGCGGCGATGACGCGCACGTTGGACTTGACCGCGTTGTGACCGCCGACCCGGTAGAAGTGACCATCCGAGAGGACACGCAAGAGCCTTGTCTGCAGGTCGAACGGCATGTCTCCGATTTCATCGAGAAAGAGCGTGCCGCCGTCTGCCTGTTCGAAGCGTCCGCGCCGCATGGTCTGGGCACCGGTGAAGGCGCCGCGCTCGTGGCCGAACAGCTCGCTCTCGAGCAGGTCTTTGGGAATCGCGGCGGTGTTGATCGCCACAAAAGGTCCGCCGGCTCGCGGCGAATGCTTGTGCAGCGCGCGGGCCACCAGTTCCTTGCCCGAGCCCGACTCGCCCGTGATCATCACGGTGACATTGCTCTGCGACAGGCGGCCGATGGCGCGAAACACATCCTGCATGGCCGGCGCCTGACCCAGCATTTCGGGCGCCGCAGCCATCCGCTCTTCAGCCACTTCCTCGCGCTGGCTCTCTTCCACTGCACGGCGAATCAGTTCGACAGCCTTGGGCAGGTCGAATGGCTTGGGCAGGTATTCGAAGGCGCCACCCTGGAAGGCCGAAACGGCACTGTCCAGATCGGAGAACGCGGTCATGATGATGACCGGAAGGCCGGGGTGCTTTTCCTTGACCTTGGTCAGCAAATCCAGGCCCGAACCACCGGGCATGCGAATGTCGCTGACCAGGACCTGCGGCCCTTCTTCTTCGCCGGCGCTCTCCAGCGCCTGCAGCACTTCGCGCGGATTGGTGAAACTGCGCGTGGGCAGGTCCTCCCGCAAGAGCGCCTTTTCCAGCACGAAGCGGATGGATTGGTCATCGTCAACTATCCAGATCGGCTTCATGTGTTTTAGTCACCTCAGGTCTGCTCATATCGAACTTCAAGGCAACGGAATCAGTATCTTGAAGTCCGTCCTGCCCAGGACACTTTCGCACTCGATCAGGCCATGGTGCTGCTGGACGAAGGTCTGCGCCAGTGTGAGCCCGAGGCCCGAACCACCTTCCCGGCCCGACACGAGCGGAAAGAAGATGCGGTCCTTGATCGAGTCCGGCACGCCGGGCCCGTTGTCGATGACATGCAATTCCAGTGCCAGTCGGTAGCGCTGCTTGCCGAAAGTGACTTGCCGGGCAATCTGCGTGCGAAATGTCAGCTCGGCGTCCCCTGCTGCAATTCCCTCGGCGAGCGCCTGGCAAGCGTTGTGCGCAATGTTCAGCACGGCCTGGATCAGTTGCTCACGGTCGCCGCGGAATTCCGGAATCGAAATGTCGTAGTCGCGCGCGACTTTCAAGCCTCTGGGGAACTCGGCCAGGATCAGTGACCGCACGCGCTCGCACACTTCGTGGATGTTCACATCGCCGACCACGTGTGGTCGACGGTGCGGCGCCAGCAGCCGGTCCACCAGGGTCTGAAGGCGGTCGGCCTCGTGAATGATGACCTGGGTGTATTCGGTCAGTTCGCGCGAATCGACCTCCATCTGCAGCAATTGAGCTGCTCCGCGGATGCCTCCCAGCGGGTTCTTGATCTCGTGCGCCAGGTTTCGGATGAGTTCCTTGTTGGCTTGCGCCTGGTCGACCAGCCGCTCCTCACGGTCCTGCCTGGCCTGGGCCTCCAGCGGCAATAGTTCGACGATGATTTCTCCCGGCTTCTCGGTCTGGGCCACGATCACGTGGACGGGGACCGGCTCGTGCGCCAACCGCACCAGCCAGGCGTCGTACCGCAGCGCCGCGAATTCGTTGCTGCCGGCGCCTTCCAGGGCATTGCGAAGCAGCAGCGGCTCGGTGAAGCATTGGGAGAAATCGGAGCCCTCGATGGTGCGGCGCGAGGTGCCCAGCGCGTCTTCGAGCGCGGAGTTGGCAAACAGCACCTTGCCGTCGCCACCGACGACTGCCACCAGCGTGGCCAGCAGGTCAAACGACTGGAATCGGGCGTGATAGGGCGAAGGCTTGGTCAAGCCTTCATTTTGACGCAGGAACCCTTCCCAGCTCGCGTCGGATACCGGCAATGTCGTTCTCGTTACGCGCAATGCTGGCCTTGAGCTCGGCCACGCGATCCAGATACTTCTGGTGGTTGCGATGCTCGGGCCCAAGCATCTCGGGCTCTCCGTTGTTGTATTCCTTCAGAAGTTCGGACTGGCGTGCCTCTG
>JANYAN010000055.1 GCA_025361305.1 Burkholderiales bacterium | reverse complement strand
CTGCAGGCGATTGGTGGTGGGGTCTTCGCCGTACTGGTCGTCGCCGACCTCTGCCATGGCCATTGCTGCACGCATGGCGTCGGTCGGCCGGGTTACCGTGTCGGAACGCAAGTCGGTAGGGGAGGCCATGGATGACGGTTTGTTGCAAACATCCTACTATCAGGGCGCACTCCGAACAAGCGAAGCGAACCGCCTCATCCCATGAGCGAACCCCACCCGAATCAGCCTGGCCGCCAGGATATCGCCTTCACTCCCAACGGCTGGCTGATGAAGCTCGTGCAGGGTGAGTCCCCTAGCCGGGTTTGAGGGCGCGCAGCACGGTCTCGGCGGTCGCTGGCGCCGCCATGTGGACGGCAGCACCGCCGCCCTTCGCAGAAGCCACCGCGTCCCGTATCGCCTCCCAAACGCTGATGGCCAGCATGAATGGCGGTTCGCCCACGGCCTTGCTGCCGAACACGTTGTCTTCCCGGTTGGCTTCGGGCCAGAAGTCGACCTTGAAGTGCTCGGGCACGTCGCCGGTCGCGGGAATCTTGTAGGTGCTGGGCGCATGCGTTGCAAGGTGGCCCTTGTCGTTCCACATCAGCTCTTCGGTGGTCAGCCAGCCCATGCCCTGGATGAACCCGCCTTCGATCTGGCCGATATCGATGGCCGGGTTGATGCTGGTGCCCACGTCGTGCAGGATGTCCACTTTCAGAAGCCGGCTCTCTCCGGTCAGTGTGTCGATGGCTACTTCGCTGCAGGCCGCGCCATAGCTGAAGTAATAGAACGGCCGGCCCGTCAACGTGACCTTGTCGTAGTGGATCTTGGGCGTGCGGTAGAAGCCATCGCTCCAAAGCTGAATCCGGTTGGCATAGGCGGCCTTGACCACTTCGTCGAAGCCGCGGCGGGTCTTGGGCGAGATCACCTGGCCACCCCTGAAACTCACGGCGCCGGCGCCACAGGCGTCCAGGCCGCTGACGAACGCAGCCAGGTTGTCGCGCACGTTGCGGGCTGCGTACTGGGCGGCCCGCCCGTTCAGGTCGGTCCCGCTGGAGGCCGCGGTGGCCGAGGCATTGGGCACCTTGCTGGTGTCGGCCGCGGTGCAGCGCACCCGCTCGAACGGCACGCCCAGTTCGTCGGCCACGATCTGCGCCACCTTGGTATTCAGGCCCTGGCCCATTTCCGTGCCGCCATGGTTGACCTGCACGCTGCCATCGGTGTACACGTGCACCAGCGCGCCGGCCTGGTTGAACAGGGTCGCGGTAAAGCTGATACCGAACTTGACCGGTGTGATGGCGATACCGCGCTTGATCACCGGGCTCTTTGCGTTCCACGCTGCAATGGCCTTGCGCCGGCCCCGATAGTCTGAAGTCCGCTCCAGCTTTGATAGCAACGGATGCAGGATGTTGTCTTCCACCTTCATCTGGTAGTGCGTGACATTGCGCTCTTCGATGCCGTACAGGTTGCGCATGCGAACGTCGAAAGGGTCCAGACCGAGCTGCCGGGCGATGTCGCCCAGGATGGCCTCGATGACGATCACGCCCTGTGGCCCGCCGAAGCCGCGGAAGGCGGTGTGGCTCTGGGTGTGCGTCTTGCAGCGGTGCGAGACGATCTCAACGTCACTCAGGTAATACGCGTTGTCGGAATGAAAGATCGCGCGGTCGGCCACCGGGCCCGACAGGTCGGCCGAGAAGCCGCAATGGGCCAGCATGGTGAGCTTCAGGGCGGTGACCAGCCCGCTGTCGTCGAAACCCACGCTGTAGTCGTAGGCAAACGGGTGACGCTTGCCCGTGATCAGGAAGTCATCGTCGCGGTCCAGCCGCAACTTGACCGGGCATTTGAGCTTGCGTGCAGCCACCGCGGCCCAGACGGCAAGATGGCCAGCCTGCGTCTCCTTGCCGCCGAAGCCGCCGCCCATGCGCCGGCATTCCACGGTGACCGCATTGTTCGGCAGGGCCAGGGCATGCGCCACCCAGTGCTGGATTTCGCCGGGATGCTGCGTGCTCGAGTAGATCCACCACTGATCCTGCTCCAGCGGCAGGGCATAGGCCACCTGGCCTTCCAGATAGAAATGCTCCTGGCCACCCACGTCGAGCTGCCCGGTGAGCCGATGCGCGGACTTGGCCAGTGCCGCGTCGGGCTCGCCGCGCCGCACGGTGACCGGCGGCAGCACATAGCTCCCGGCGGCATGCGCTTCGCGCGGCGTGAGCAGCGGGCGAAGCGGTTCGATGTCCAGCTTCACCTTGCGCGCCGCGCGCCGGGCCTGCATGACGCTGTCGGCCAGCACCAGGCCGATCACCTGGCCGATATGCTCCACCGTGTCCCGGGCGAACACCGGCTCATCGTGCACGAATGTAGCCAATACCGGGTCACCCGGAATGTCGCAGGCCAGCACGACACCACGTACACCGGCCATGGACAGTGCCGCAGTCGTATCCACACCGCGCAGGCGGCCGTGCGCCACCGTAGAGAGGATAGGCGCCGCATGCAGCGTTCCTTTGACCTCAGGAATGTCATCCACGTAAGTGGCGCTGCCGGCCACCTGCGCACGGGCACTTTCGTGCGGGCGCGAGACGCCGGCCGCCGGTTGGGCCAGCGCCGGGCTGGCGAGGAATTTTTCAGGGGCGTTCATGCTTTGCCTTCCCTTGCCTGCCATTGCGGGCCTGACCCGCAATCCACTGGATCCCGGATCAAGTCCGGGATGACAGCCTCGAGGTTGATGTGCTGGACGCCCTGGCTTTCGAGCCAGAAGCGCTGCGTCAGATTGCCCAGCACCTCGCTGCGATAGGCGGCCGAAGCGCGCATGTCCGAGATCGGCTTGAACTCGGCGCGCAGCGAGGCGGCAGCCGCGCGCGCGGTGTGCTGGGTCCATGGCTTGTTGAACAGGAAGGCCTCGGTGTTGGCGGCCCGCACCGGTGTGGCCGCCACACCGCCCGCGCCGATGTCGACCCGAGTCACCGTATTGCCGTGCAGCCGCAGGTTGATCGCCAGGCACACGGCCGAGATGTCGTCGTCGAAACGCTTTGAAATCTTGTAGACCCGCAGGAACTCGCCCTCGCGTGGGCGCGGCACCTTGATCCAGGCCAGCACCTCGTCGGCCGCCATCACGTTCTTGCGATAGCCGGTGTAGAGCTGCTCCAGCGGCATTTCGCGGTGGCCGCGCTGGCTCATCAGCACCACATTGGCGCCCAGGGCGATCAAGAGCGGCATCGAGTCGCCGATCGGTGAGCCGTTGGCTACGTTGCCGCCCAGCGTGCCCGAATTTCGCACCGGCAGACCGGCAAAGCGATTGGCAAATGTCTTGAGCTGCGGCCGCTGCGCAACAAGCGCGTCGAAGGCTTCAGTCAGGGTGACTGCTGCGCCGATGGCGATGTGGTGTGGGTAGAGCTCGATCTGTCGCAATTCCTGCACCCGCGTGACGTCCAGCACCTGACCGAACTGTATGTGCATCTTGGTGACCCACAGGCCCGCATCGGTACAGCCGGCCACGATCTGGGCAGCGGGATGGGCGGCGCGGGCCGCCAGAAGTTCTGGCAGGCCGGTGGGTGAAAGGTACACGCTCGAAGCCGACGCCGCAGGCGCGATCTGTGCCAGTTGCCTGGCCAGGGCCCGTTCGTCGACCTTGACCGCGGGCAGGGAAGCCATCTGCTGCGCGGCGTCAAGAATCGGGCGGTAACCGGTGCAGCGGCACAGGTTGCCGGAAAGCTCTTCCTGGGCCAGCTCGCGCGTGATCGCCTTGCCCCGGCAGACATGGTTCTGGTACATGCCGAACAGGCTCATCACGAAGCCCGGGGTGCAGAAACCGCACTGCGAGCCGTGGCACTGCACCATGGCTTCCTGCGCCGGGTGCTGTGTTCCGTCTTCTGCGGCCAGGTCTTCTACCGTCCACAGCGCCAGCCCGTCCACGGAGTGGGCCAGGCGGATGCAGCTGTTGATCGCCTTGTACTCAATCTGGCCGGCGCGGGCTTCGCCCAGTACCACGGTGCAGGCTCCGCAGTCGCCCTCGCCGCAGCCCTCCTTGGTGCCGGGCAGGGCCAGGTCTTCGCGCAGCAATTCCAGCAGCGTCCGCTCGGGTGGTACATTGGTCAGACAGACCAGCTCGCCGCGCCGGATGAATGAAATCGTCTTGGGTTCCATGCCGTTCAGTATGGGTTGTTTCTAGCGTTCTATGAGGGTAGACAACCGGCAGCGCCGCGACATAAGCCTCGCCGTATGAGAAGAATGCAGGCACAGGTATGAGAGATCAAGCGCTTTTCGACAAGATAGACCTCCACTTGATAAGGGTCTTGCATACCGTGTTGACCGAACGCAGTGTCTCGCGCGCCGCCATTCGCCTGGGCATGCACCAGCCAGCCGTTTCGGCAGCGCTCAAGCGCCTGCGTGATCTGGCGGGTGACCCGCTGCTGGTGCGCTCGGGCGCCGGGATGGTGCCTACCGACGCCGCCCTGCGTATGGTGGAGCCCAGCGCAAGCATCTTGCGTGCCGCCCAGGTGCTGTTCACCGATGCCCGGGGCTTTGCGGCGCAAAGCACCGCCACAACGTTCCGCGTCGCGGCCAGCGACTACCTCGACCCCCTGTTCCTGCCCCAGCTGGTGTCGCAGATCAAGGCGCAGGCGACGCTGTGCCACATCGAGATCCATCCGCTGTCGGCCACCGCCGACTACCACCAGCAACTGGCGCAGGGCGACGTCGATGTCGTCGTGGGCAACTGGCTCAAACCGCCCGAAGACCTGCACCTGGGCAAGCTTTTCGCCGACGACGTGGTCTGCCTGGTGGCCGCGGACCACCCGGCCGTGCGCCGCGGCTGGACAGCGCAAAGCTGGCTGGAGGCCGAGCACATCGCACCCACGCCCCTGCACCCGGGCGCCCGCGGCGTGATCGACGACCACCTGGAAAGCCTGGGCGTGGCGCGCAACATCACGGCCCGCTGCCCGCATTTCGGACTGATCCCGGCCATGGTGGCATCGAGCTTGCTGGTGCTGACCACCGGTCGGCAATACTGCGAGCGGTTTACCGACCGGCTGCCTGTCAAGGTGCTCGAATGCCCCATCGATTTTCCGCAACTGCATTACTACCAGCTCTGGCACGAGCGTACCCATGCTTCGGCCTCGGCCAGGTGGCTGCGCGAGCGGATCAAGTCCGTGGCGGCGGCGCTTCGACATGAATGACGGAGACAAACGCGTGACCATCCCCAGACTCCAGCTTGCGCACATCACCAAGCGCTATCCGGCGGTGGTTGCCAACAGCGATGTGTCGCTCACTGTGCAGCCCGGCGAGACCCATGCCGTGCTGGGCGAAAACGGCGCCGGCAAGTCGACACTGATGAAGATCATCTATGGCTCCGTCAAGCCCGATGAGGGCAGCGTGATGTGGAACGGGCAGCCGGTGCACATCCGCAACCCGCAGGAGGCGCGAGCTCTTGGCATCAGCATGGTGTTCCAGCATTTCAGCCTGTTCGATACCCTCACCGTGGCCGAAAACGTCTGGCTGGGCCTGGACAAGAGCCTGACGCTGAACCAGGTCACTCACAGCATCACCGCCAAGGCGGCCGAGTACGGGCTGGACATCGACCCCTCGCGCCCGGTCCACACCCTGTCGGTGGGCGAGATGCAGCGGGTCGAGATCATCCGCTCGCTGCTCACCAATCCCAAGCTGCTGATTCTGGACGAGCCCACGTCAGTGCTGACACCGCAGGCCGTCGAGAAGCTGTTCGTGGTGCTCAAGAAGCTGGCCTCCGAGGGCTGCAGCATTCTCTATATCAGCCACAAACTGCACGAGATCCGCGAACTGTGCAACGCCTGCACGGTGCTGCGCGGCGGCAAGGTCACCGGCGTGTGCAATCCCCAGCAGGAATCCAATGCCTCGCTGTCGCGCTTGATGATCGGGGCCGAGCCGCCGGCGCTGGAGCACCATGAGCGCAAGCCGGGCGAATCGGTGCTGCGGGTCGAGGGTTTGAACCTGCCGCGCGAAGACCAGTTCGGTGTCGACCTCGATGGCATCTCGCTTGAGGTGCGCGCTGGCGAAGTGGTCGGCATCGCAGGGGTCTCTGGCAATGGCCAGCAGGAGCTGCTGTATGCCCTGTCGGGCGAAGACACCCGGGCCCAGGCTTCCACGATCCAGGTTTTCGGCAAGGGGGTGGGCCGCTTTGGTCCCGCACACCGGCGCCATCTGGGCGTGCATTTCGTGCCCGAGGAAAGGCTGGGCCGCGGCGCAGTGCCCTCGCTCAGCCTGGCGCACAACCTCATGCTGACCCGCACCGATTCCGTGCGCAAAAGCGGCTGGATCGACGTCAAGGCGCTGCGCAAGCAGGCCCAGGACATCATTGCCAAATTCAATGTCAAGGCCGGCGGCCCCGATGCGGCAGCCCGTTCGCTGTCGGGCGGCAACCTGCAGAAATTCATCGTGGGGCGCGAAATCGATGCCAACCCCAAACTGCTGATCGTCTCGCAGCCGACCTGGGGCGTCGATGTCGGCGCCGCTGCCCAGATTCGCGGCGAGATCCTGGCACTGCGCGATGCAGGTTGCGCCGTGCTGGTCGTCAGCGAAGAGCTCGAAGAACTGTTCGAGGTCTGCGACCGGCTGCACGTGATTGCCAAGGGGCGGCTCTCGCCGTCGGTCGATCGCGCCCGCGCCAGCGTCACGCAGATCGGCGAATGGATGAGCGGGTTATGGGTGGTGAAGCCCCTGCGCGAGAGCGCGACCGGCAGGAGCGGCCCGGCGCGCCCGGAGGGTCAAGTGGAGCCCCATCATGCTTAAGCTCGAGCCTCGTCCCCAGGCCTCGGGCTTCTGGAGCATCGCCTCGCCAATCCTGGCGCTGGCCGTTACCGTGGTCGTCGGCGTCCTGCTGTTTGCGGCCCTTGGCAAGGACCCGGTCAGGGCCCTCCAGGTGTTCTTCTGGGAACCGATCAAGACGCCCTATGCCCTCGGTGAGCTGATGGTCAAGGCAACCCCTTTGCTGATCATCGCTCTGGGGCTGGCGGTGTGCTTCCGCTCCAACGTCTGGAACATCGGCGCCGAAGGCCAGTTCGTGATCGGCGCCATCGCGGCCGGTGGCGTTGCGTTGCTGGCGGACAAAGATACGGGCCGCTGGATCGTGGCGGCCGTCCTGCTGGCCGGTGTGCTGGGCGGCATGGCCTGGGCCGGGCTCACG
>JANYAN010000042.1 GCA_025361305.1 Burkholderiales bacterium | reverse complement strand
GCGGTGCACCAGGTCGGTCATGCAGTCGTACAGGGCATCGAAGTTCTTGCCGAAGTGGGCAGGAAACGTGAATTGCCCGGCAATCATGTCCAGCACATCCTGCTTGCTCTGGGCGTTTGCCAGGTTGGCGTAGAGGAAGTGCTGGCCGAGCGAGTGCGCCGCATCCTGCAGGTCCTGCACCCGGAAGGCGCGGATGGACTGCACGATGTTGCTGCGCACACCCTTGAGGGGCGTGTCGGTCATTTCCTTACGAAGTGGTGCATCCATCTCCGTGTCTCTTTCCATAGTCAAAAACAGATCCCGCTTCATTCGTGGTCACCAACTATCTTTCGAAAACTTGCGTAATGGTCAGCGGTGTAATAACAGGCGTGAGGCTGCCTTGCCGGGCCGCCGCACACGATTCGCCGGGCACCCCGGTCGCGCGATCCCGGCGTCTGCACGGTATATTCGCGATAGTAGCCACGCCTCTGGGAGGGCAGTTGCCGCTCGCGGTTACCGAACACCACGCCGTCCTTCTCAAGTGGGAACGGTCCGCCCTGGCGGATCCGCTCGTAGGTTTCCCGGCCCTGCCTGGGCAGCTCGGCAATCGCAATCGTTGCTGAACTGCCTTGCTCCAGACGGTCCGTCTGGGACCGGGCTTGCGCCAGGTCCGGGCGGGTGATCGCAAGGGCCAGCAAGAGGCTAGTAAGCGCAAACTTGGCAGCCGCGAAACGCACGATGAACGGACCTTCTGGGTGACCTTCTTATGGGGACGCCACTCCGGGTTAACCCGGAAAACTCAAGGCCGTAGTGTGACGTATCTGGCCCCAAAACGCAAGCGGCTGCCCAATTTTTGGGCAGCCAGCAGGGGCTAGAGGCGGCCGGCCGGCAGTAACTGAGTTAGTGCCAACTCTCTAATATGGTCCTATCGGGCCGCGTTTGCGTCGGCCACAGTCAGCGCCGTCATATTGACAATGCGCCGCACAGTGGTGCTGGCCGTGAGGATATGCACCGGCTTGGCCGCACCCAGCAGGACTGGCCCGATCGCGATGTTGCCGCCCGCGGCGGTCTTGAGCAGGTTGTACGAGATATTGGCCGCGTCGATGTTCGGCAGGACCAGCAGGTTCGCGTCGCCGGCCAACGTATTGCGGGGCATGATGAGGTCGCGCGCGGCGCCGTCCAGTGCCACGTCGCCGTGCATTTCGCCGTCCACTTCGAGCCAGCTGGCGCTCTCGCGCAGCAGCGCCAGCGCCTCGCGCATCTTGACGGCGCTGGGCTGGTTGCTGCTGCCGAAGTTGGAATGGCTCAGCAGCGCTGCCTTGGGCTTGAGTCCGAAGCGCACCATTTCCTCGGCCGCCATCACCGTGATCTCGGCCAGCTGTGCCGCCGTCGGGTCGTAATTGACGTGCGTATCGACCAGGAAGACCTGGCGGCCTGGCAGCATCAGCCCGTTCATGCAGGCATAGGTGCAGACGCCCTCGCGCTTGCCGATGACCTGGTCGATGTATTGCAGGTGCATCGCGGTGCTGCCCCACGTGCCTACGATCATGCCGTCCACTTCACCCTTGTGCAGCAGCATCGCGCCGATCAGGGAAAGGCGCCTGCGCATCTCGATCTTGGCCATCTGCACGGTGACGCCCTTGCGCTCGGTCATGCGGTGGTAGGTCTGCCAGAAGTCGCGATAGCGATGGTCCTGCTCGACGTTGACGATGTCGTAGTCGAGCCCCTCTTTCAGGCGCAGCCCGAACTTCTCCACGCGCTGCGCGATCACGGCCGGCCGGCCGATCAGCGTGGGCCTGGCGATCGACTCGTCGACTACGATCTGAGCGGCCCGCAGCACCCGCTCTTCCTCGCCCTCGCAGTAAGCGATGCGCTTCTTGCCGGCTGTCTTGGCCGCAGCGAAGATCGGCTTCATGGCGGTGCCCGACGCGTAGACGAAGGTCTGCAGCTTGTCGCGGTAGGCCTGCAGGTCAGGGATCGGTCGCAGCGCCACGCCGCTGTCGGCGGCGGCCTTGGCCACGGCTGGAGCGATCTTCATCATGAGGCGTGGATCGAAGGGCTTGGGTATCAGATATTCGGGCCCGAATGCCAGTTGCTGACCGGCATAGGCGGCCGCGACGACTTCGCTTTGCTCGGCCTGCGCCAGCTCGGCGATCGCATGCACCGCGGCTATTTCCATCTCCACCGTGATCGTGGTGGCGCCCGAGTCGAGCGCGCCGCGGAAGATGTAGGGAAAGCAAAGGACGTTGTTGACCTGGTTGGGATGATCGCTGCGGCCGGTCGCCATCACGCAGTCGGGGCGTGCGGCTTTTGCGTCAGCGGGCTCGATCTCGGGATTGGGGTTGGCCAGAGCCAGGATCAGCGGGCTGACCGCCATCTTGCGGACCATCTCCGGCTTGAGTACACCACTGGCCGACAGGCCCAGGAAGATGTCGGCGCCTTCGATGATCTCAGACAGGGTGCGCGCCTGGGTCTTCTGCGCGAACTGGATCTTGTCCTCGTCCATCAGCTCCTTGCGGCCCTCGTACACCACGCCGGCAAGATCGGTGGCATAAATGTTCGCGCGAGGCATGCCCAGCTTGACCAGCAGGTTCAGGCAGGCCAGCGCGGCCGCTCCCGCCCCCGACGTCACGAGCTTGACGGTCTTGAGGTCCTTGCCCACCACCTTCAGGCCACTGATGATCGCCGCGCCCACCACGATGGCGGTGCCATGCTGGTCATCGTGGAAGACGGGAATCTTCATCCGCTCGCGCAGCTTGCGCTCCACGTAGAAGCAATCGGGCGCCTTGATGTCCTCGAGGTTGATGCCGCCGAACGTCGGCTCAAGCGAGGCAATGATGTCCACCAGCTTGTCCAGGTCGTGCTTCTCGTTGATCTCGATGTCAAACACATCGATACCCGCGAACTTCTTGAACAGCACGCCCTTGCCTTCCATGACCGGCTTGGCCGCCAGCGGGCCGATGTCGCCCAGGCCGAGCACCGCCGTGCCGTTGGTGATCACGGCGACCAGGTTGCCGCGGCTGGTGTACTTGAAGGCGTTGACCGGGTCCTTGACGATTTCCTCGCAGGGCGCGGCCACGCCGGGCGAATAGGCCAGCGCCAGATCGTGCTGGTTGATCAGCTGCTTGGTGGCGTGGATCGCGACCTTGCCCGGGGTCGGGAACTCGTGGTATTCCAGGGCCGCCAGGCGCTCCTCGGCACGTCTTTGTTCGATGTTCAGCTCGGGGGTCGGCGCCATGTTCTGTTGTCTCCTTGGGCTACAGCTTACGCCATGGGCATCGCTGCTCCCTGCTTTCGGGGACTGCGATTGTAGGCCTCGTTTGGGGGAAACCCTAGTACGGGAGTCTGCGTAGATCGCAGGTCTGGCGCCGGCATGCATGCGCCGCGCTTGCCAATCATGCGGCGCGTATCATCATTTGCACCGATCAACGAAAAAGGAGCGGACCATGTCACTCATGGACTTCATCAAGAAGCAGTTCATCGACATCATCCAGTGGACCGAGGCGGGCGACGGCACGCTGGCCTGGCGGTTCCCGATGCAGGACATGGAAATCCAGTATGGCGCGTCGCTCACCGTGCGCGAGTCGCAGATGGCGGTGTTCGTGAACGAGGGCAAGGTGGCCGATGTGTTCGGGCCGGGCATGTACAAGCTGACCACCCAGACCATTCCGGTGCTGACCTACCTGAAGAACTGGGACAAGCTGTTCGAGTCTCCCTTCAAGAGCGATCTCTATTTCTTCAGCACCCGCCAGCAGGTCGACCAGCGCTGGGGAACGCCCCAGCCCATCACCATCCGTGATAAGGATTTCGGCGCGGTGCGCCTGCGCGCCTTCGGCAACTACAACTACAGCATTGCCGACGCCAAAACGTTTCACACGAAGATTTCAGGCACGCGCGACAGCTACGGCGTGTCCGACCTGGACGGCCAGCTTCGCGGGTTGATCCTTCAGCACATTTCGGACGCGATCGCGCAAAGCGGCATTGCATTTCTCGACCTGGCGTCCAACCAGACCGAGTTCGCACGCGCGCTGGTCACCGAGTTGACGCCGGCTTTCGAGGCCATCGGCCTGAAGCTCGAGGGCATGACCGTGCAGAACCTGTCGCTCCCCGAAGAGTTGCAAAAGCTCCTGGACCAGCGCATCGGCATGGGCATGGTGGGCGGCGACATGGGCAAGTTCATGCAATACCAGGCGGCGCAAGCCATCCCCGAGATGGCCAAAGGCGTTGGCGCGGGCGGTGGTGGCGTGGCCGGCGATGCGATGGGCCTGGGTGCCGGCCTTGCCATGGGGCAAGTGCTGGCGCAGAACCTGCAGCAGGGGCTGCAAAGCGGCGCTACCGCCAGTGCGGCTGCGCAAGCCGCTGCCGTGCGGCCCGACGACGTCATGGCCACGCTGGAGAAACTTGGCGAACTCAAGGCCAAGGGCATCCTCACACAAGAGGAATTCGATGCCAAGAAGACCGAGCTGTTGAAGAAGCTGGTCTGACGCAAAATTGTCATCCCGGGCTTGACCCGGGATCCATGTTGGCGCGCCAACGTCTGGATTGCGGGTCAGGCCCGCAATGACAACCGGGAACATCGTGGCCACCGACTCCCCCCAACGCATTTACCGGGCGCCCTGCCCCGGTTGTGGCGCGCCGGTCGAGTTCCGCAGCGCCCAGTCGACCCACGCTGTCTGCAGCTTTTGCCACAGCACCGTCGTTCGCGACGGGGAAACGCTGTCGCGAATCGGCAAGATGGCCGAACTGTTCGAGGACCACAGCCCGCTGCAGCTGCTGGCCCAGGGCCGCTGGCAGGGCCAAGCGTTCACGCTGGTGGGGCGGCTGCAATACAAGGGCCCGAGCGGCAGCTGGACCGAATGGAGTGCACTGCTGGACGATGGCCGGGCAGCCGCGCTGGCCGAAGACAACGGCGCCTACGTGTTCTCGCTGCCTGCGGACATGGAGCGCGAGGTGCCAGAAGCGCCACACCTGCGGGTCGGCGCGAGCACTGCCATCAGCGGCAAGACCTTCCAGGTGGCGTCGAACGAGGCCGTGGTGCTTGTTTCAGCCCAGGGCGAACTGCCCAAGCTGCCGCCGTTGGGCCAGCCCTTCGGCATGGTCGAGTTGCGCAGTGCCGACGGCGAGGTGGTCAGCATCGATTACGGGCCAAGGCCACCGGTGCTCGCACGTGGCCGCGCCGTTGTGCTGGACGAACTGCAATTCTCGGGATTGCGCGAAGACTCGGTCAAGCAGGAGCAGACGCGCACCTTCTCCTGCCCGAATTGCGGGGCCCAGGTCGAGGTGGCACTGGCAAGCAGCAAGAGCATCGCCTGCCGTTCCTGCCACAGCCTGATTGATCTTACGCAGGGTATTGGCGGGCAGCTGCAGCACGCACTGCAGGACGAGCCCGTCAAGCCGCTGATCGAGTTGGGAACGCAGGGCCAGTTGCAAGGCGCCCCATGGCAGGTGGTCGGGTACCAGCATCGCATGGGCCACGAGCCCGACGACGCCGACGAAGAGTTCGGCTGGGACGAATACCTGCTCTACAACCAGAAGCGCGGGTTCATTTTCCTGGTCGATGCCCAGGACGGCTGGAGCGTGGTCAAGCCCACCACGGGCGCGCCGACCTTGTCGGCCAACGGCCAGAGCGCAAGCTATCTGGGCATGACGTACCAGCTGCAGTACAGCTACGAGGCGCAGACCAGCTATGTGGCAGGTGAGTTCTATTGGCCGGTCGAGCGCGGCCAGAAGACCTTCAATCGCGATTTCGCCAAGGGCGACAGCCTGCTGTCCCAGGAGCAGACGCCGCGCGAGATCACCTGGTCCAGTGGCGGCAAGATCGGCAGCGATGCGGTCGCCGCGGCATTCAAGCTTGAAAACATCAAGGATCTGCTCAAGCGAAGCGACGCGGCGCCCACCAGCAGTGCGGCCCGCATGGGCTGCGGCACCGTCATCGTGCTGTTCGTGATCATCGTCATTTTGCTGCTGCTTCTGAAGTCTTGCGAGGGTGGCGATGGCACGGGTGCGGCCCGCACCGGTGGTGGATCGTTTGGCGGGTTTTCCGGCTTGGGCGGACACAAGTAGCAGGCGCACCCCGGCCAGAGCACCGAGAATCGTTTTATCTGGAGGTCATCATGGACATCGAGTGGATCAAACCGGCCGCATTCTTCGGCTCCATCGTGTATGCGCTGATCGGCGTGGCCATTTTCTGGCTGAGCTTCCTCCTGATCGACAAGATCACCCCCTACAACCTGTGGGAAGAAATCGTCGAGAAGCAGAACGTCGCACTGGGCGTGGTGGTCGCGGCGATGGCGCTGGGCATCTGCATCATCGTCGCAGCAGCCATCCACGGATAGCGTCGTGGCGGCCGTTCCCGAAGCGTTGGCCGGGCCGGCTGGTGCCGCCCCGCGGGCGGTCGAGCTGGCGCTGCTGAGTTCGGTCTTCGTCGTGGCCGCCTGCGGCCTGGTCTATGAACTTGCCGCCGGCGCACTGGCGTCCTATGTGCTGGGCGACTCGGTCCTGCAGTTTTCCACCATCATCGGCAGCTACCTGTTCGCGATGGGCGTGGGCTCGTGGGCCTCGCGGTTTTTCGAGCGCCAACTGCCGGCGCATTTCCTGCGCATCGAGTTGATGGTCGCGCTGGCTGGCGGGTTGATGCCGGCGCTGCTTTTCCTGGCCAACGCCTACCTGGCCGGCGCCTTCCAGTTGCTGCTGTACGGGCTGGTGCTGGTGGTGGGGGTGCTGGTGGGCCTGGAGATCCCGCTGGTCATGCGCATCCTCAAACGCCGGGTGGCGCTGCGCGACCTGGTATCGCAGGTGCTGACCTTCGACTACCTGGGCGCGCTGGCGGTCTCGGTGGCCTTTCCACTGGTGCTGGTGCCGCAGCTCGGACTGATCCGTACGGGTCTGCTGTTCGGCTTGATGAACGCAGGCGTTGCGCTGTGGGCGCTGTGGCTGTTTCGCCATGAATTGCGCCGGCTACGCGCCCATGCGGTGGCCTGCGCAGCAACGTTGGGTTTGCTGGCGGCCGCGTTCGCAGGCGCCGAACGGGTGACGACGCTGGCCGAGGACCGGTTCTACCAGGATCGCATCGTCTTTGCCGCGACGTCGCCCTGGCAGCGCATTGTCGTCACTCATGGGCGCTCAGGGCACCGCCTTTTTCTCAACGGCAACCTGCAGTTTTCCGAGCGCGACGAATACCGCTACCACGAGGCCCTGGTGCACCCCGCGATGGCGGCCCACGGAGCGGCCCGCAAGGTCGCCATCCTGGGCGGCGGCGACGGCATGGCTGCGCGCGAGGTGCTGCGCTATCCAGGCGTCCAAAGCGTCACGCTGGTCGAACTGGACCCCAACATGACGCGCCTGTTCAGCACGCACGAGGCGCTGGTCCGCCTCAACGCCAGCGCGCTGGCGTCGCCGCGCCTGAAGATCGTCAACGCCGACGCGTTCAAGTGGCTGGAACAGAGCGAAGAGCTGTTCGACGTGGTCGTTGTCGACTTCCCGGATCCGACCAATTTTTCGATCGGCAAGCTCTACACCAACTCGTTCTACGCGTTGCTCGAGCAGCGCCTGGCGGCCAGCGGCTACGCCGTGATCCAGACCACGTCGCCGCTGGTGGCGCGTCAGAGTTTCTGGACCGTGGTGGCGACGCTGGAGTCTGTGGGTTTGCAAACAGCGCCTTACCACGCCAATGTGCCCAGCTTTGGCGAGTGGGGCTTCGTCATCGCCAGTCACCGTCCATACCGCCAGCCTGAGGCGCTGCCGCAAGGGCTGCGGTTTCTCAGTGTGCCCAGCCTGCCGGCGTTGTTCGATTTCCCGCCCGACATGGCGCGCGTGCCGGCGCAAGTCAATCGCCTGTCCAACCAGATCCTGGTCACGACCTACGAGCGCGAGTGGGGCAAGGTCGTGCAGTGATTACGCGCCGGTCCGCGATTGCCGCAGCTGCCCTGCCGCTGGCCGGCTGCGGACGGCCCAGCGAGATTGCCGGCGGCTTCACTGGCATTCAGCATGAGCGGGGCCACCTGCTGCGCCAATCCGCCTTGGCCGGGCCGGCTCTGGCCCCGGCCGCTACGCACCGCACGCGCGTGGTCATTTGCGGCGCCGGCGTGGCCGGCCTGGCGGCCGCGCGCAGCTTGCACCTGCAAGGCATTGACGATTTTGTGGTGCTGGACCTGGAAGACGAAGCCGGCGGAAACAGCCGCGGCGGCAACGTCCTTGGCATCGCCTGTCCGCTCGGGGCGCACTACCTGCCGGTGCCGGGCGACGCGGCCGGCGACGTCCAGGACTTGCTGGAAGAACTGGGGCTGCGTCGTCGCGCCGCAGGCCGCTGGACGTATGACGAGCGTTATCTATGCCACAGCCCGCAGGAGCGCCTGTATTGGCGCGGCGCCTGGCAGGAGGGCCTGCTGCCCATGGAAGGCGTGGGCGCCGCCACCCTGGCGCAATACCGGCGCTTCTCGCTGCTCGTCACACGGGCCCAGCGGGCCGCGCCGTTCAGCATTCCAGCACCGAAGGGGGCGCCGGCGCCTACCCATGCGGCGCTGGCCGCCCTGACCATGGCGGCCTGGCTCGACCGCGAGGGCCTGGATGACCCACAGCTGCGCTGGTACCTGGACTACTGCTGCCGGGACGACTATGGCTGCGGCATCGCCACCGTCTCAGCCTGGGCCGGCCTTCACTACTTTGCCAGCCGGCACGGCTTTCACTTGCCGGGTGAAGGCGACGAGTACGACCCGGTGCTGACCTGGCCACAGGGCAACGCCTGGCTCACTGCACGGCTGGCCGCGCCCTTGGGCGAGCGCCTGAAAGCGGGCCGCGTTGTCCAGCGGATTGCGCAAGATCGCCGGTGCGTGCAGATCGACGCCTTCGATGTCGCCACGCGGGCTGCGCAGCGCTGGCAGGCCGAGCACTGCATCGTCGCTCTGCCCTTGTTCGTGGCCGCGCGCGTGGTCGAGAGTCCGCCTGCGTTGCTGCGGCAGGCCGCGGCGCAAGCGCGCTACGCCCCCTGGCTGGTCGCCAACATTTACCTGGACGAGCCCCTGCGCGACCGGCCCGGCGCGGCGCCGTCGTGGGACAACGTGATCCACGGCGTGCGCGGGTTGGGCTATGTGGACGCCATGCACCAGAGCCTGGATCCACGGCCCGGTCCCACGGTCCTGAGCTGGTACCTTGCGCTGGGCGACGAGCTGGACGGCCGCAGCCAGCTGCTGCAGAGACCCTGGGCGGCATGGTGCGAGCAAGTGCTGGCCGAGTTGTCCTTGCCGCATCCCGATCTGCGGTCAAAGGCCCGGCGCATCGACATCACGCGGTATGGGCATGCCATGGCCGTGCCGATCCCGGGCCGGTTGCCCCAGGGCTTCGCGCGCGAAGCACCGCAGGACGGAAGGCTCGCATTCGCCCACAGTGACTGGGCCAGCTATTCGATTTTCGAGGAAGCGTTTACGCTGGGGCACCGGGCCGGCCAGGACGTGGCCCGCCGCCTTTCGCGAGTCAGTTGAAGTCCTGGCTGGAGACCGCCGTAGTGTCGTGGCGGCAGTTCGCCGGCAATGAATTGCGCACCGGCAGCCAGTCGGAGCCACACATCCAGTTGACCACGCTTCGGCCCATGTCGTCCGGCGTGGTCATGGGCGTCGTGCCATCGGCATGGACAGGGACCATGAAGACGTAGCGCCCGTTGACCAGCCCATCGATATTGGCGATTGCAATGCGGATCACACCGTCAGAGGAGGTCTGCACCGCGCCCACGTGCCTCTGCGTGCCGACGCTGGTCTCGCAGCCCCATTTGCCTGCATCCGGCGCATCGGTCAAGGTGGCGTAATTTTCGGCAATGGCGCTCTTGCACGAACTGGTGGCGAGCACCACCTCGGATATGGTGGCACGGCGCGAATAGTCACGCAACGCGCTGATTGCAATTGACGCCAGAACGGCCACGATCGCTACCGAGACCATCAACTCGATCGTCGTGAAGCCGGCGGCGCGCCTGATCCTGCCCTTCATCGATAGCCTTTCCATGCAGTCCGAGACGCTTTTTGTAGCATAACTTGACATCCGTGTCACCCCCGGCGCCATAGCACCTGCACAGACGGTCAGTTATTTGGCACGAGCGGTTCAACCGCGCATCAGCGCTTCGATCTCGTTGGCCTTGACCGGGACGCCGCGCGAAATCAGTTCGCAGCCCGCTTCGGTCACGATGGCGTCGTCTTCGATCCTGATGCCGATGTTGTGGAACTGCTCGGGCACCCCCTCGGCTGGTCGGATATACAGGCCGGGCTCGATCGTCAGCACCATGCCAGGCTGGAGCAGGCGGCTGGGCCGGTTCTTGATGGTCTCGCCCGACAGCGGGTCCTTGCGTTCGCTCACT
>JANYAN010000022.1 GCA_025361305.1 Burkholderiales bacterium | reverse complement strand
ATCCCGACAGCGTGACGGGGACCGGCACCGCGTATCAGCCGAAAGCCCTCCGCCTCCTGCCGATGAAGTACCCCGATGGCTCGACGAGCACGGCGGTGACGCTGCGCGCGCGGCTCGTGAACGGGATGCTGCAGGGGCAATATGCCAACAAATTCGAGACGGGCCAGTTCGTCTTTAACCTCGGCCAGCGGAATTAGGGCCAACTAAATTCCCGCGGGCGGATTGACGGCGGTCAATTTTGCCACGATGGCTCCGTCAGTTTTCAGGGCGCCCCCGAACGAACGTACCGCGCGTTGTGCGCAAGAGTGTGATTCAGTTGGCGTAGCGAAACACGGTGCCCGTCGAGATTCGCTGGGTCGACCACGCTGTGATTTTCGGAGCGATTCCGAAACTCACGCACAGGAAACCCTATTTCCTGGCCAAGAGTCGTGAACATCCCCGATCCGCACCCCGAGAATCCGAACGGCCTGCGCGTTCGCGCATAACTGTGTGAATTGCTGGCGGCCCGGTCGTCGTATTTTTAGCGCTGCTGTTCCGAGAACGCCTACCGCGACCCGTAGCCCGCTTGGTGACTGCCACCTCCGCTCGCAATTCCAATTACGGCGACCAGCACCACCGCCGCGATTATGCCAGTCGTTTTGCCACCGCTAATGCGCTGTACGTCAATCTGCTGCATGTCTTGATAGAGCAGCTCGACCTTCGACCCGACGACCTCCGCACCGGCAGGCGACATTTTCGCGGCATCACCAGCCAGAGACGATGTTCCAACCGCGGTTACGCGGAAGCGGTGGGTCGTACCATCTCTGGACAGGACGCGCACCGTGTCGCCGACCTTGATCTCCGCTCGGATGCGGTCGCCAGCTGGGTCGACCGCGACTGGGCGCAGTGTTGTACAGGCCGTCGACATGCAGACCAGGACAGCCAGGAATGCCGTCCCAATCCGTTTGATGTTGGACTCACGCATCGGCAACCCTCCTCAGCGTCTCGTTGACGGCAGCGTACTCTACAATCGCCTTGGGCGCTCGCAGACACGGCAAGGTCGTGCGAAAAGACAGTTGCACACCTTGGAAATGTCGGCAGGCGTCGACTTCGGTTCAAAATGTCGGGCCCCGCATCACTGCGCGCGCGCACGGCGACAATCGGATCGCAACGATCGTGCGTCGAGTAGCCTCTGGCGGCCCCCTGTGCGCACGCCGCCGACAACTTTGGCACCGAACCAGTTATCTGTAATCGACGTCAGTCTTTCGCGGCGAGTTGCACGAATTCGGCTTGCATCGCATCGATTCGCGCGACGTAGACACTGGCCTGCTGGTCTCCGCATCGCTGGCCGGTGAGCAGCTTGAATCCACGCTGCACGTAGTCGTTACCCGCGCCAGCCCCGCAGAGGTGGATGACTGCTGCGAGTTCTGCCTTTTGCACGGGCGTTGCGTTGCGGATGCGGTGGCTCATGTCGTCTGCGGAAGGCAGGCGGAAGTGCGCCCGCTCGATCGACGGCACTCCCGGGATGCCTCGCACACGGAGGAAATCAATCGGTGTTCTGCGCGATGCGCCACAGCACGCCCGACGGATCGGTCAGCGTGAAATCGCGCATACGCCATGGTTGCTGCACGACCGGCGTCATCCGCACGCCGTAGCTTTCCACGATGCGCGCCGCGTCGAGGTGCGCGTGCCATGCATCGACATCCGCGACCAGCAGATGCAGCATCAGGTTGTCGGCCAGTTCCCTGACGTAGAAATCCTGGAGCAGGAAGCTGGTTTCGCCGTGATGGAAATAGGCGATGCCGTCTCCGTCGGACGCCAGGGTGAATCCGATGTCCCGGTAGAACTGCTGCGACAGCGCGTAGTCGCGCGCGGGGACGAAGGGCTTGAGCTCGACGACATCGAGGTTCGGCAAGACGGCTCTCTGGCAGGATTGGGGCAACAGGCGAACGCTACCAGAAGTTCGCCGTAAAACGGATCCGGGGAAGGTGCATGCGCGGCGCCCCGACGCAGCCGGCGCCCGCCATAGTGCCTCGCGGAGAGCACACAGGACTTCTCGCC
>JANYAN010000531.1 GCA_025361305.1 Burkholderiales bacterium | reverse complement strand
CCTGCAGCACGCCGACCTGGTAGGCCGTGCGTGCGCCTCCGCCCATCAGCACCAGGGCGTGAACCGGGCGACTGGGACGGGTCAGGCCTGCATGAATGATCGTGCCCAGACTCATGCCCGATATTGTGACTGGCGCACATGGCGTTGCAGGACAAATCCTACAAAGCCGGGCCGGGTTGTCCGACAGTCCAGGTGGGGCAGGCCGCCTACATTGAAGCATTGCCGGTCGCGAACGCCTGGCCGGTACTGACAGGAACCCCTATGATCCAGCGTGCGAACGATCCGAACGCCAGCCGCACCAGCCGCGGCGCCCCGCCGCACGATGGCAAGGAGCTGGATTCCGAACGCCGCAACGGACGCAGCGGACATCCCTGGCCCTTCCTCAGTCGCGGCGCAATCCGCCCTGTCCCACAGGGCGCGCACAAGGCCGGACCGTGCGACAACGGTAGCTGAAACGCCCGGTGAGGGAAGCTTGCAATGAGTTTCCCGGTCCCGCCAGGGTTGCGCGGGAAAAACGTTTGCTTTTCACGGGCATCGCGGGCATAGTGGATTGACGACTCGCAATTCCAGTGTTTCCCGGCCGCCCAGCGTTGAGGACGGCCATTTCAACCCCGAGTGCAACAGGAGGCTATCCATGAATTTGACGATCAGTGGTCACCATCTCGAAGTTACCCCGGCGCTGCGCAATTACGTGACCACCAAGTTCGATCGAATCACCAGGCACTTTGACCAGGTTGTTGACATCAAGGTCCTGCTCACCGTGGAGAAGCAGAAGGAAAAGGAACGACGACAGCGTGCGGAGTGCATGATCCACGTCAAGGGCAGCGACATGTTCGCCGAAAGCTCCCACGAGGATCTGTACGCCGCACTCGATGAGCTGGTCGACAAGCTCGACCGCCAGGTTGGCCGCCACAAGACCCGGCTGCAGGACCATCACCACGGCGCCCCCAAGCGCCTGATGTAAGCCGCGGGCAGCCAAAGCCACGCAATCGCCACCACAAGGCCGACCGGAGAACCTGGCCGGCCTTGTTGCTTTCAGGGGGCGGGCCCGGGTGCATAATCGCCTGTCCCGACCATGAACCGCCTCGCGTCCATCCTGCCAGCCGCTCAAGTCCTCGTGAGCGTCGATGCCACCAGCAAAAAGCGCGCATTCGAGGAAGCCGGGCTGCTTTTCGAAAATCTCCATGGCCTGTCGCGGGCGCTGGTGACGGACAGTCTGTTCGCCCGGGAGCGCCTGGGCTCCACCGGTCTTGGCCACGGAGTCGCCATCCCGCATGGTCGTATCAAGGGCCTGCGCGCGCCGATGGCCGCGCTGTTCCAGCTGGCGACGCCCATCGGTTTCGATGCTCCTGACGAACAGCCCGTAGGCTTGCTGATCTTCCTCCTGGTGCCCGAGGCGGCGACGCAGAAACACCTGGAAATCCTGTCTGAAATCGCCGAGCTGCTCAGCGACGCACCGCTGCGCGAAAGAATCAAGACAAGCACCGACGCGGCCGGTCTGCACCAGCTGATCGCCACCTGGCAGTCGGCTCAGCCGGCGTAAAGAGATGGGCCACGACGGCGCTCAAAATGCCTTCTCCCGCTGAATGAAGCCAACTGTCGTCAGCGCCGACGTCCTGTTCGAAGACCACCGGGCCCAGCTGAAGTGGGAGTGGGTTGCCGGTCTGGGCGCCTCCGAACGGCGCTTTGACGAGGTCGCCGTACGGGCCGCGCGCTCAGGGGCCGATCTGGTTGGCTACCTCAATTACATCCACCCTTACCGGGTCCAGATCCTGGGTTCGCGCGAAGTCGCCTACCTGACCAACGCCACGGCGGAAGACTGCGCGCGGCGCATCTCGCGCATCGTCACGCTGGAGCCGCCGGTGCTGGTCCTGACCGACGGCCAGGTGGCGCCCGACGCACTGCTGTCGATGTGCGAGCGGGCGCAGATCCCGATGTTTGCGACGCACGAGGCTTCGGCTTTCGTGATCGACGTGCTGCGGGCCTTCCTGTCCAAGCATTTCGCCGAGCGTACTTCCATGCATGGCGTGTTCATGGACATCCTGGGCCTGGGCGTGATGATCACCGGCGAGTCGGGGCTGGGCAAGAGCGAGCTGGGGCTGGAGCTGATCTCGCGCGGCAATGGGCTGGTCGCCGACGACGCGGTGGATCTTTTCCGCATCAACCAGACCACCATCGAGGGCCGTTGCCCCGAGTTGCTGCAAAACCTGCTGGAGGTGCGCGGCATCGGCCTGCTGGATATCCGCGCCATCTTCGGCGAGACGGCCGTGCGCCGCAAGATGCGCCTGAAGCTGATCGTTCACCTGGTGCGGCGCGAGACGCTGGAGCGCGAGTACGACCGCCTGCCCTACGAGCCGCTGACGCAGGATGTGCTGGGGGTTCCCGTGCGCAAGGCCGTTATCCAGGTGGTGGCCGGTCGCAACATCGCGGTGCTGGTCGAGGCCGCCGTGCGCAACACCATCCTGCAACTGCGCGGCGTCGATACCTACCAGGAGTTCGTCGAGCGGCACCGCCGCGCGATGGAAGAGGACGAGTAGCGCAGGCTGCCGGCGGCGTTCAGTGCCCGCGCGGATTGCTGGGCCGGTTGGCGCAGGGATTCTTGGTGCAATGCGCGTACAGGCTGAGCGCGTGCTCGGCAATGTCGAATCCCTTGGTCCTGGCCACCGCGTGCTGGCGGTTCTCGATTTCGGCGTCGTAGAACTCCTCGACCTTGCCGCAGTCCAGGCACACCAGGTGGTCGTGATGGGTGCCTTCGTTCAATTCGTAGACTGCCTTGCCGCTCTCGAAGTGGCTGCGGGTCAGGATGCCGGCCTGCTCGAACTGGGTCAGAACCCGGTACACCGTGGCCAGGCCGACGTCCGACCGGTCGTCCAGCAACACCCGGAAGACGTCCTCGGCCGTCATATGGCGCTGCGCCCCTTTCTGGAACACGTCCAGGATCTTCAGGCGCGGCAATGTGGCCTTCAGGCCGGTGTTCTTGAGTTCGTCGATATTGGACATGGCATCTGGCGCGGCCCGCGGTCGGGGGCCTGCCGCTACAATCGTTTGATCATATCGCTACCGGTTCACCCATGTCTGCATATCCCTCTCGCGCACAGCGCCTCGGCCTGGCGCTGCTGGCCTGCGTGATCCAGACTGCCTGCGGCACCATCGACAGCGTGAGCTACTCCATTGCCGGAGCCGTCACGCCTTACCGAATGGAAGTCGTGCAGGGCAATTTCCTGTCACGCGAGCAGGTAGCCCTGCTCAAGCCCGGGCTGACCCGTCTGCAGGTGCGCGACGCCCTGGGTACTCCGCTGATGACCAGTCTGTTCCATGCCGACCGCTGGGACTACGTCTTCACCCTCAGGCGCCAGGGTGTTGCCCCCCAGACGCGCCGGCTGACAACCTATTTCAAGGGCGACGTGCTGGACCGTTTTGAGGGCGACGAAATGCCTACCGAGGCTGAGTTTGTCGCGACACTCGACGCAAAACCCCGCAAGCCACGGGTACCGGTTCTGGAGGCCAGCGAGGAGGTGCTTAGGGAGTTCCAGGCCACGAACGTCATCGCTGGTGCAAAGCCAATCACCACGGCAGTTGCGCAAGGCCCGCTGCCAACCTACCCTGAGTTGGAAACTCCCGCAGCGGCGTCGCGCACGGCCTCACCCCCGAGCGCACAGTCCGTGCCGGTGGCCCCCATAGTCGCGGCAGCAGTTGAGGCGCCTCGTCCGCCTGCTGCACCTGTGCGCGTGCCGATTGCTGCGCCAGCGCCAGTTGCCGCTGCGCCCTCACCAACACCGCCGGTGTCTGCGCCGACGCCTGCCGTGATCGTGGCGCCAGGGCCAGTTGCTGTGGCAACTTTGCCGCCGCCGCCCGTGCGTGCGCCGGCCCCGGCCCCCGTCGTGGCCCCGGCGCCAGCGCCAGTTGCCGCTGCGCCCTCACC
>JANYAN010000486.1 GCA_025361305.1 Burkholderiales bacterium | reverse complement strand
GCATCGTCCACCACGAACCCTGTGGCCACTGTCAGGGCCATCAGTGACAAGTTGTCCAGGCTGTAGCCGCACATGTACATCACGGCAAAGGTGCCGGCCAGCGACACCGGCACGGCCACGCTGGGCACCAGCGCCGCGCGCCAGTTGCGCAGGAACAGGAACACAACAAGGATCACCAGGCCGATCGAGATGGCCAGCGAGCGTTCGATCTCGCGCAGCGAGGCGCGGATGGTGGTGGTGCGGTCGGTGACGACCGTCAGGTCGATCGAGGCGGGTATCGTGGCGCGCAGGCGCGGCAACAGGGCACGCACCCGGTCCACCGCCTCGATGATGTTGGCGCCCGGCTGCTTGAACAGCAGCAGCAGGATGGAGGGCTTGCCGTCGGCCACGCCGTAGTTGCGCACATCCTGCACTGAATCGGTCACCTCGGCCACGTCGCGCAGTTGCACAGCGCTGCCGTTGCGATAGCGCACGATCAGCGGCGCGTATTCGGCGGCCGTACGGGCCTGGTCGTTGGCGTCGATCTGCCAGTAATGCGCCTCGTCCTCGATCGCGCCCTTGGGCCGGTTGCTGTTGGTGGCCACCACGGCCACCCGGATGTCTTCCAGCGAAATGCCGTTGGCCGCCAGCCGGTTCGGGTCGGCCTCGATCCGCACGGCCGGCAGCGCGCCGCCACCGATCACGACCTGCCCGATGCCGTCCACCTGCGCCAGGCTCTGCGCCAGCACTGTGGAGGCCGAGTCGTACATCTGCCCGCGCGTGAGGATGTCCGACGTCAGCGACACGATCATGATCGGTGCGTCGGCCGGGTTGACCTTGCGGTAGGTCGGATTGCTGGGCAGACCGGTGGGCAGCAGCGTGCGCGCCGCGTTGATCGCGGCCTGGACCTCACGCGCGGCGCCATTGATATCGCGGTTCAGGTCGAACTGCAGCACGATGCGGGTATTGCCCAGCGACGACGAAGAGGTGATCTCGTTGACCCCTGCGATGGCACCCAGCGCACGCTCCAGCGGTGTCGCCACGCTGCTAGCCATGGTGTCGGGGCTGGCTCCTGGCAGCGACGCCGACACCGAGATGGTGGGAAAGTCCACCTTGGGCAACGGCGCGACTGGCAGCAAGAAGAAGCTGAGCGCCCCGGCCAGCGCGATGCCCACGGTGACCAGCGTGGTCGCCACCGGCCGGTGGATGAACGGCGCAGAAAAGCTGCTGCTCATACTGCAGCCCGCCTGCGTTGCACGGCCTGCGCCAGGCTGGCGAAGCGCAGGTAGATGACCGGTGTGGTGAACAGCGTCAGCACCTGGCTGACGATCAGGCCGCCAACCATGGTGACGCCCAGGGGATGGCGCAGCTCGCTGCCCCAGCCGCTGCCCAGCATCAGCGGCAGTGCACCCAGCAGCGCCGACAGCGTGGTCATCAGGATCGGGCGAAACCGCAGGAGGCTGGCCTGGTGGATGGCCTCACGCGGACTCAGGCCCTGTTCGCGCTGCGCATCGAGGGCGAAGTCGATCATCATGATCGCGTTCTTCTTGACAATGCCGATCAGCAGCACAATGCCGATGATGGCGATGATGTCCAGATCCAGTCGAGCCGCAAGCAGCGCCAGCAGCGCGCCCAGACCGGCCGAGGGCAGCGTCGACAGGATCGTCACTGGATGGATGTAGCTCTCGTAGAGCACGCCCAGCACGATGTACATCGTGACCACGGCCGCCAGGATCAGCCACAGGGTATTGGACAACGAAGCCTGGAACGCCAGTGCAGCGCCCTGGAAGCTGGTGTCGATACTGGCCGACAGGGGCGGCACCATCGCCTCCTGCTCGGCCTTGATGGCCTTCACTGCGTCGCCCAGCGAATAGCCCGCGGCCGCATTGAATGAGATCGTTGCTGCCGGAAACTGGCCGACGTGGTTGACCGCGAGCGAGGCCGGCCCTTCGACAATGCGGGCCACGGAAGACAGCGGAATCTGGGTGCCGTTGCTCGACGGCACGAACAGGTTGGCCAGCGCTTCGAGACCCACCTTGTGGCGCGGCGCCACTTCGAGCACCACGCGATACTGGTTGGACTGGGTGAAGATGGTGGACACCAGTCGCTGGCCAAAGGCGTTGTACAGGGCGTTGTCGATGCCGGCCACATTGACGCCCAGCCGTCCGGCTGCACCGCGATCTATTTCGACATAGGCGCGCAGCCCCTGGTCCTGCTGGTCGCTGGCCACGTCGGCCAGCTGCGGCAGCGTGCGCAATCGTTCGAGCAGCCGCTGCGCCCCGTCGGCCAGGGCGGCGGTGTCGGGTGTTGACAGCAGGAACTGGTACTGGGTCTTGGAGACCCGGTCCTCGATAGTCAGATCCTGCACCGGCTGCATGAAAAGTTCGATGCCCGTCGTGCTGCGCGTCGAAGCGGCCAGCCGCCGGATCACGTCGCCGACGCTGCCGCGGCGTTGCTCGCGTGGCTTCAGGTTGATCAGCATGCGGCCCGAGTTGAGGGTGGTGTTGCCCCCATCCACGCCGATGAAGGACGAGAGGCTTTCCACCGCCTGGTCTTTCAGCACCACTTCAGCCAGCGCCTGCTGGCGCTGCGCCATCGCTTCGAACGAAGTGGATTGCGAAGCTTCGGTGATGCCCTGGATGACGCCGGTGTCCTGCACCGGGAAGAAGCCCTTGGGCACCACCACATAAAGCCAGGCGGTGAGCACGACGGTGACCGCGAACGCCAGCAGCGTCAGGCCGCTGCGGTCCAGCACCCAGTTGAGCATCACGCCGTAGCGGCGGATCATGGTGTCGAACATGCGGCCGGTGGCCTGGTACAGCCGGCCATGGGTGTGTTCGGGCGTGTGCCGCAGCAGCCGGGCACACAACATCGGCGTGAGCGTGAGGGACACCACGGCCGAAATCAGGATGGCCACCGCCAGCGTGATCGCAAATTCGTGGAACAGCCTACCGACCACGTCACCCATGAACAGCAGCGGGATCAGCACCGCAATCAGCGAAATGGTCAGCGACACGATGGTGAAGCCGATCTGCTTGGCGCCCTTGAGCGCGGCCTGCAGCGGTGGTTCGCCCTGCTCCACATAACGCGCGATGTTCTCGATCATCACGATGGCGTCGTCGACCACGAAGCCGGTGGAGATGGTCAGCGCCATCAACGTGAGGTTGTTGATCGAGAAGCCCGCCATGTACATGATGGCGAAGGTCCCGATCAGCGAAAGCGGCACCGCCACGCTGGGAATCAGTGTGGCCGACAGGCTGCGCAGGAAGACGAAGATCACCATCACCACCAGCGCCACGGCCAGCAGCAGTTCGAACTGCACGTCACGCACCGAGGCGCGGATGGTCACGGTGCGGTCGGTCAGGATCTGCACGTCCAGCGAGGCAGGCAGCGTGGCCTGCAGTTGCGGCAGCAGCGCCTTGATCCGGTCCACCGTCTCGATGACGTTGGCGCCGGGCTGACGGTGCACGTTCAGGATGACGGCTGGAACCAGGTTGGCCCAGGCCGCAAGCCGGGTGTTCTCTGCGTCGTCGACGATATCGGCGACGGCCGACAGCCGCAGCGGGTTGCCATTGCGATAGGCCAGGATCAGGTTGCCGTAGTCGGCCGGCGAGCGCAGCTGATCGTTGGCGTCGATGGTGGAGGCGCGCGCCGCGCCGTCGAAGCTGCCTTTGGCCTGGTTCACGTTCGAGGCATTGGTCAGCACGCGCACGTCTTCCAGCGACAGCCCGACCGCCGCCAGCGCGCCGGGGTTCACCTGGATGCGCACTGCTGGCCGGCGCCCGCCCGCGATCGCCACCAGGCCCACGCCAGGCACCTGCGACAGCTTGGGCGCCAGCCGGTTTTCGACCAGGTCGTGAACTCGGATCACTTGCAGCGAGGGCGAACTGACCGCCAGGGTGAGGATGGGCGCGTCCGCCGGGTTGAACTTGCGGTAGGTCGGCGGCATCGGCAAGTCGGTGGGCAGCAGATTGCTGCCCGCGTTGATGGCCGCCTGCACCTGCTGCTCGGCCACATCCAGCGTGATGTCCAGCGAGAACCGCAGTGTGATCACCGAGGCCCCGCCCGAGCTGACCGAAGACATCTGGTTCAGTCCCGGCATCTGGCCAAACTGGCGCTCCAGCGGCGCCGTGACGGCCGAGGTCATGACCTCGGGGCTGGCGCCCGGATACAGCGTGGTGATCTGGATGGTTGGGTAGTCCACTTCGGGCAGGGCCGACAGCGGCAATACCCGCCAGCCCAGCAGCCCGGCGATGAGGATGGCAACCATCAGCAGCGAGGTCGCCACCGGGCGCAGGATGAAGATGCGCGACAGGTTCATGCGCTCGATCAAGGCCGGGGCATCAGCCGCCGTCCGCTTCCCTCTGGCCCCGGCGCTCGCGCATCTTTTCGATGAAGGCGCGGCGCTCTTCAGCATTCATTTTCAGGAAGCGCTCCTGCACATCGGGCGGCAGGCGGTCCAGCCAGGGCGGCCGCTCAGTGGCCGCCGCTGCAGGCGTCGCCGTGGTGGCGCCCGGTGTCGCGGGGCGCTGCGGGGCGGCACTGGCGGGCACGGCTGGGCGGCTGCGCGGCGCCACGCCATCCGCTGGCGCAAGGCCCGGGGCACCGGCACCTGACCCTCGGGCCAGTGGCGGAGTGATCACCTCGACCTTGGCACCCTCACGCAACCGGTCGGCACCATCGGTGACGACGCGGTCACCGGCGGCCAGCTCGCCCTGCACGGCGACCCAGTCGCCATCCACAGCGCCGGGGCGCACAGCGCGCACCGTCACCGTGCCGTCATCCTTGACCGCATAGACGAAGGCGCCGCGCGCGCCGCGCTGCAGGGCCGTTACCGGCACGGCCAGCGCGCCTTGCTGCGTCTCGAGCCGCAGCCGGATGTTGACGAACTGGTTGGGAAACAGCGTCTCCTGCTGGTTGGCGAACTCGGCCTTGAGCTTGATCGTGCCGGTCACAGGATCGATCGCGTTGTCGGTCGTGCTGATCTTGCCTTCGGCCAGGCGGGTGCGCTGCTCGCGGTCCCATGCCTCCACTACCAGTGCCTCGCCCGCGCGCATCCGCTCGTTGATGCGGGGCAGCAGGGCCTCGGGAACGGCGAACACAACGCTGATCGGCTGGGTCTGCGTGATGCTGACAATGCCCGCCGCATCGCCGGCACGCACGAGGTTGCCCAGGTCGGCCTGCTTCAGCCCCAGCCGACCACTGATGGGCGCCGTGACTTTGGTATACGACAGCATCAGGCGCGCGTTGTCCACGGCCGCCTGGTTGATCTGCATCGTGCCCTGAAGCTGGCGCACCAGCGCCTCCTGCGTGTCGAGCTGCTGCCGCGCGATCGAATCGTGGGCCATCAGGTCCTTGTAGCGGTCGAGGTCGATCTGGGCGTTGCGCAACTGGGCCTGGTCGCGCGCCAGCTGGCCCTGCGCCTGGGCCAGCTGCACTTCGTAGGCCCGTGGATCGATTTCGGCCAGCAACTGGCCAGCCCGGACCTGCTGGCCTTCCTTGAACCGCAGTGCGCGCAATTCGCCATCGACCCGGGCACGCACCACGGCCGTATTGAGCGCTGCAATGTTGCCGATGGCCGCGTGGATGACGCGAATGTCCTGGCGCCGCACCGACGCCACGGTCACGGGCTGGACGCGATTGACACCGGCAAACCGGCGCCCGCCCGACGCGGCCGACGAAGCAGGGACACTGGCGCCAGACAGGGCACCGGCACCAGAGGGTGCGGCGGCGGCTGCGTCCCGCTGCGACCACCACGCGTACCCGGCCGCGCCGGCCGACAGCATGACGATCACCAGCCACGTCAGGCGGGAGCGCAGCAGCGCACCAAAACGCCGCTGCGGTAGCTGCGGGTCATCCATGAAGTCCCTCGTTATCGTTGGCAGTCGGGGGATTATTGGCGAAAATCACCCTCGCTCTACCGTTGCGCGCGGTCCTGACCCCAAACGCCGCTGGAATGACCAGGGGCAGCACCTTGACGTAGCCATACAGCGCGATAGCCCGCTCGCGCGGTGCCCGGCGCAGCTGGGTGAGCGACTGCACGCGCAGCCTCAGCTTGGTATCGGCCAGATCCATAAGCGGAGTCGATTCGAGCCAGCGCGCATGGTCCGCCTCCAGGGGAATCCATGGCGTGTGGGCGAAGTCTGCGCTGTCGATTGTCACGGCCGGGTAGATTTCTTTTCAGCATACGCGGCCCGCGCAAACGCCGGCCCCGGCAAATGCCATGGGAAATTCAGGGTTATTGGGAGTCGTTTGACGCTAAACGTCAGGTGTGCGCCTCGCGGGCACGGCGCGCTTCGTACGCCCTGA
>JANYAN010000447.1 GCA_025361305.1 Burkholderiales bacterium | reverse complement strand
GCAGTCGCTCGGTACAACCCCGACGGCAGCCCGGACGCCACCCTCAATGGCGGAGGCATTCTCTTTGGCAGCAACGGCACCAACGACGCGGCCACCAGCGTCGCCGTGCAGGCCGACGGCAAGATCGTGGTTGCAGGGTATGGCGACAACAATGGCTCCTATGACTTTGGCGTCCTGCGCTTCAACGTCAATGGCACCCTGGACACCACCTTCGGGGGCGGCACCGGTGGGGTGCTGACCGATTTTGGTGGCGCCAGCAATGACCAGGGCAACAGCGTCACGTTGCTGCCCGACGGAAAGATCGTGATAGCTGGCGTCAGCTACGCCGGTACCACAGGCGACATCGCCGTGGCGCGCTACAACGCTGACGGCAGCCTGGACACGACGTTCAATGGGACCGGCAAGTTGCTGACCGATATCGGCAGCAGCTCCAACGACGTGGGCAACAGCGTGACGGTGCAGCCGGATGGAAAGATCGTGGTGGCAGGGGCCACCTACAACGGCACCGCCGAGGACTTTGCCGTAGTGCGCTACAACGCTGATGGCAGCCTGGACACCGCGTTTGGCGCCACTGCCACCAACACCCTGGGCGACACAGTCCCCTACGCGTCGAACGCCCCGGCCGTGGCACTGGATGCCAGCGCCGCAATTTACGACGCAGATCTGGCGATGCTCTCCAGCGGCGCGGGCAACTACGCGGGCGCCAGCGTTACCTTGTCCCGCGATGGCGGGGCTGACTCCCATGACCTGTTCTCGGCGCTGGGGCCCCTGCAGCTTACTGGCGGCAACGCGGTTCTCTCGGGCGTCGCCGTGGGCACCTACACCAACGCCGGCGGCGTACTGGCGATCACCTTCAACAGCAACGCTACGCAGGTGCGGGTCAACCAGGTGCTTTCTGACATCGGCTACGCCAACGACTCGGCGGGGCCGCCGGCCAACGTGGTCATTGACTACATGTTCAGCGATGGCAACACCGGCGCCCAGGGGGCCGGCGGTGCGCTTACGGCTAACGGCACAACGACGGTGCACATCACCGATGTGACGGCGCCCGACGTGCTCAGCTTCAGCCCGACGCCCGAGGCCACGGGGGTCACTGTGGGCACCGGCGCGGTGCTGACCTTCAACGAGGCCATCGCCCGGGGCACCGGCAGCATCCTGCTCGAGAAGGGCAGCAGCGGCACGTTGATCGATACCTTCGCCGTGGCCAGCGACACCCGGCTGTCGATCTCCGGCTCGACTCTGACGGTCGATCTGACAGGCGACCTGCAGCCCGGGTACACCTATCACCTGGTCCTGGCCAGCGGCAACATCACCGATCTGGCCGCCAATCCCTATGCGGGCACCAGCAACTACGAGTTCACGACCGTGCCCAACATCATCACTGGCACGGCGAACAACGACAGCCTGCCCGGCACGCCGGGCAACGATAGCATCTCGGGGCTGGGCGGCAACGACACCCTGGCCGGAGGCACGGGCAACGACACACTGGACGGTGGTGCCGGGACGGACACGGCCGTATTTGCGGACAACTTTGCGCAGTACGGCGTTGCCGGCGGGCCCCAGGCCGGCCAGCTGATCGTCACGGGCCCGGACGGCACGGACCTGCTGGTGAGCATCGAGACCCTGCAGTTTGCCGACATCACCTTCGGAGTGCAGATTGGCACGGCCGCGGCCGACGTGCTGACTGCGGACAACGGCGGGGACCTGCTGGACGGCGGTGCTGGCAACGACACGCTGAAGGGCGGCACGGGCAACGACGCCCTGTACGGCGATACGGGCAACGACAGCTTGGTCGGCGGGGCCGGCAACAACACCCTGGACGGCGGGTCAGGCGCCGACACCATGACCGGGGGCGCGGGCAACAACACCTTCTATGTAGACAACGCGGGTGATGTGGTCATCATCGACCTGAGCGCTGCGGGCAATGCTGCCGCACTGGAAACCGCGCAGACCATCAACCTGGGCCAGGGCATCGACAAGGTCGTTGCCAGCATCAACTACACCCTGGGCAGCCTGGTGCAGAACCTGACCCTGGCCGGTGGAGCGGGCAACCTGGCGGGCACGGGCAACGCGCTGGACAACGTGCTCGTTGGCAACGAAGGCAACAACTCCTTGAGCGGCCTGGCCGGCAACGACACGCTCACCGGGGGCGGGGGCAACGACACGATCGACGGGGGCGCGGGGGCCAACAGCGCCGTGTACAGCGGCACCCGCGCGCAATACAACCTTGCGGCCATCACCGGGGGCCTGACGGTGGCA
>JANYAN010000405.1 GCA_025361305.1 Burkholderiales bacterium | reverse complement strand
GTACCCTGCCGACCATGTACGGCAGGGTACTGACGCGGAAGTCGATCACGCGGTCAGGGCCGATCTTGAGCTTCATCTTGCCGTCCTGGGGGACGCGCTTCTCGGAGATATCCAGCTTGGATATCACCTTGATGCGTGCCGCCAGCTTTTCCTTGATGGCCACCGGCGGCGAGGCGATTTCCCGAAGTTCACCGTCGACGCGAAAGCGCACGCGGTAGGTGTGCTCGTAGGGTTCGAAGTGCAGGTCGGAGGCGCGCATGCTGAACGCGTCGAGCAGCATCTTGTGCAGGAACTTGACGATCGGCGCGTCGTCGACGTCCGAACTGGACGAGTCGCCATCGTCCGCAGGTGCCGAATCCATCGTGGACTCGTCGAAGTCGAAGTCGTCGCCGATGAGACTGTCCATGGTCTCCGAGGCCGTTGTGGCGGCAGCCTCGACCATCTTGGTCAGCTTGTCGTATTCGGCAATGATCCAGTCCACGCCCATCTGGGTGGAGAACTTGATCTTTTCGCCCGCCTGCTGGTCCGAAGGGTCGGCCGTCGCGACGATCAGGCGGTTGTTGCGCTTGCTCAGCACCACCACGCGATAGGCTACGCAGATCTTGCTGTCCAGCAGATTCTTGGGCAGGCGCTGGATGTCGATCGCGGCCAGGTCCAGCAACGGCGCGCCGAAGGCGGTGGACATCGTGTGGGCCAGATCGGCCGCGGAGACGGCCCCCGAACCGGTCAGTTCGGCAATGAAGCTGGTGCGGTTGGTCTGCGCCTTGCCGTAGATTTCTTCAGCCGATCTTTGCCCCAGCTTGCCGGCCGAGACCAGTGCGCGCGCCAGCCCAGGTAAGGCTACGGTGGGGGCTTCATTAACGGCTGGGTCGACGGCTGCCATGGGCGAAATGTACTACGCACAAACGGCGATATACCATTTGCAACAGGAAGTGAGCGGCAGCTTCCATCATCGCCGATCAGCCGCCTGCTGTAAATCGCGGATACCGGTTCGCCGCCCCGACAGTTGGGCGAATGACACGCGGATATGGGGAAATCAAATTGGTCGGGGTGAGAGGATTCGAACCTCCGGCCTCTACGTCCCGAACGTAGCGCTCTACCAGGCTAAGCTACACCCCGTCTGTCTTGCCACCGGCACTGGCGGTTAAAGTCAGTTGCGGCGCTGCAGCAGTTGAGCCGCCAATTGTAGCAAACCCTCGCTGTAGGGATTCGCGGGAAGGTACCGCGCCGCCCGGACGGCGCGCTGTGCCTCCGCAGCCGCGGCGTCGCGCGTGACGTCCAGGGCACCGGTCGACCTGACGATCGAAGCGATGTTCTCCAGATCGGCGGCACCCCCGTTCTCGATCGCGCTTCGAATGACGTCGCGTTGGGCCGCGGTGCCCCGCTGCATGGCGGCGATCAGCGGCAGCGTGGCCTTGCCTTCACGCAGGTCGTCACCAAGGTTCTTGCCCATCTCACCGGCGTTTCCATCGTAGTCGAGCACGTCGTCGATCACCTGGAAGGCCGTTCCCAGGGCCTGACCGTAGTCGGCACACGCCTGTTCGACTTCGGGGGGCGCACCTGACAGGACGGCGCCAAGCCTGGCGCTGGCCTCGAACAGCTTGGCCGTCTTGGACCGGATCACCAGCAGGTAGCCTGCTTCGTCGAGTGACGGGTCGTGCATGTTCATCAACTGCAGGACTTCTCCCTCGGCGATCACATTGGTCGCGTCGGCCAGGATTTCCATAACCCGCATGTCACCCGCGTCGAGCATCATCTGGAAGGCGCGGGAATACAGGAAGTCGCCGACCAGCACGCTGGCCGGGTTGCCGAAGCTTTCGTTGGCCGTCGCGCGGCCACGGCGCAGGGTTGACTCGTCGACCACGTCATCGTGTAGCAGCGTCGCCGTGTGGATGAACTCCACCACGGCGGCCAGGTTGAAGCGTTGTGGGCCCCGATAGCCGAGCGCCCCGCACACCAGCAGGAGCAACGCCGGGCGCAGGCGTTTGCCACCGGCCGAGATGATGTAACCGGATACCTGCCCGACCATCGGAACGGCAGATTTCAGCCGGTGGGCGATCACGCCGTCCACCTCGCGCATGTCGTTGGCGATCAGAGAGAGGACCGAGGCGGTACTGGAAGAGGTGGCGGTCAAGGCGAAGCGCGCAGGTCGGGAAGTTGCGCGATTATAGGAACCTGGCCCGGCTGACGGCCCGGCCACGCTGGCACGTTTGTGAGTGACCGCAAACTAGGCTATAATATTCGGCTCTGCGGAAATTCGTCCGTGGAGCATTCTTTAAGGAGACGCAAGCGTCTCATTTCAAGAGGTCAACATGTACGCGGTCATAAAAACCGGCGGCAAGCAGTATCGCGTTGCTTCCGGCGAAAAAATTAAAGTAGAACAGATTGCTGCGGACGTAGGCCAGGAAATCGTGATCGACCAGGTTCTGGCTGTCGGAAACGGCAGCGAGATCAAGGTCGGCACTCCCCTGGTGTCCGGCGCAACCGTGACAGCCACTGTGCTGGCACACGGCAAGCACGACAAGGTGCACATCTTCAAGATGCGTCGCCGCAAGCACTATCAAAAGCGCCAGGGGCATCGCCAGCAGTTCACGGAACTGCAAATCGGCGCCATTGCAGGCTAGGCTGGAGAGTAAGAATGGCACAGAAAAAAGGCGGCGGCTCTACGCGAAACGGGCGGGATTCCCAGCCCAAGATGCTCGGCGTGAAGACATTCGGCGGTGAACTCATCAGCGCCGGCTCCATCATCGTGCGCCAGCGCGGCACCCGGTTCCATCCCGGCACCAACGTTGGCGTGGGCAAGGACCACACACTGTTCGCCCTGGTGGACGGTCACGTGTCGTTCGCCGTGAAGGGTGCGCTGAACAAGCACACGGTGAGCGTCGTTCCGGCGTAAGACATCAGGCTTTCAGTCAGGAAAGCCCTGCGTATTGCGCGCAGGGCTTTTTTGTTTTCCAGCTTGCCTAGAATCCAAGACCATGAAGTTCGTTGACGAAGCCTATATCGACATCGCCGCCGGCGACGGTGGAAACGGCTGCGTCTCGTTCCGGCACGAGAAGTACAAGGAATTCGGCGGCCCCAACGGCGGCGACGGCGGTCGTGGTGGCCATGTTTTCGCGGTGGCCGATCCCAACCTCAACACTCTGGTCGATTTTCGATTTTCGCGCCGGCACGACGCCCGGCGCGGAGAACACGGCATGGGGTCGGACATGTTTGGCGCCGCCGGTGCCGACATCACCCTGAAAATGCCGGTGGGCACCATCATCAGTGACGTGGAGACCGGCGAGGTGTTGTACGAGCTGCTCACGCCAGGCGAGGTGATCACCATCGCCAAGGGCGGCGATGGCGGGTTCGGCAATATGCGCTTCAAGAGCTCGATCAACCGGGCGCCACGCCAGAAGACTCCCGGTTGGCCGGGCGAGAAGAAGAACCTCAAGCTCGAACTGAAGGTGCTGGCGGACGTGGGTCTGCTGGGCATGCCCAATGCCGGCAAATCAACCTTGATCACGGCAATTTCAAACGCCCGGCCCCGCATCGCCGACTACCCGTTCACGACGCTGCATCCCAACCTGGGCGTGGTGCGTGTTGGCCCCGAGCAAAGTTTTGTGGTGGCCGACCTGCCAGGCCTGATCGAGGGCGCCTCGGAAGGAGCGGGCCTGGGCCACCTGTTCCTGCGGCACCTTCAGCGCACCCGCCTGCTGCTGCACGTGGTGGACATGGCGCCATTTGACGACAGTGTCGATCCGGTTGCCCAGGCCAGATCAATCGTGGCTGAACTCAAGAAATACGACATGGCGCTGTTCAGGAAGCCACGCTGGCTGGTGCTGAACAAGCTTGATATGGTGCCGGCCGAGCAGCGCGAGGCGCGCGTCAAGGATTTTGTCCGGCGGCTCAGGTTCAAGGGCCCAGTATTCGAAATTTCAGCACTGACTCGCGAGGGCTGCGAATCCCTGGTCAAGGCGGTGTACCGGCACGTGAAGTCGGTGCAGGTGGCCGAGCAGCCCCATGTCGAGGTCGACCCCCGCTTTACGGACGACGCCGCGCAATGAGTGACGGGTCAACCACCCTGCGCGATGCCCGGCGCATTGTGGTCAAGGTCGGCTCCAGCCTCGTGACGGACGATGGCCGCGGCCTGGACGAGGCGGCGATCGGCGAATGGGCCCGTCAACTGGCGGCGCTGGCGCGGGCCGGCCGCGAGGTCATCATGGTTTCCAGCGGAGCGATCGCGGAAGGCATGAAGCGGCTGGGCTGGGCCACGCGACCGCACCAGATCCACGAACTGCAGGCGGCGGCCGCCGTTGGCCAGATGGGCCTGGCGCAGATGTACGAAACCAAGCTGCGTGAGCACGGCCTGCGCTCGGCCCAGGTCCTGCTGACGCACGCCGACCTTGCCGATCGCGAGCGCTACCTCAACGCGCGCTCGACACTGCTGACGCTACTGTCACTTCACGTTGTTCCGGTGATCAACGAAAACGACACGGTGGTCAATGACGAGATCAAGTTCGGCGACAACGACACGCTCGGTGCCCTGGTGGCCAACCTGGTGGAGGCCGACGCATTGGTGATCCTGACGGACCAGAGGGGCCTGTTCAGCGCCGACCCGCGCAAGGAGCCCGGAGCCACGTTCGTGCACAAGGGGCGGGCGGGCGATCCCGCACTCGAGGCGATGGCTGGCGGGGCGGGCTCAGGTCTGGGCCGCGGCGGAATGATCACCAAAATCCTGGCGGCCAAACGGGCGGCCGGGTCTGGCGCATCGACGGTGATTGCCTGGGGCCGCGAGCCCGACTGCCTGCTGCGGCTGGCCCAAGGCGAAGCCCTCGGTACATTGCTGGTGGCACCGACGCAGAAGAACCAGGCGCGCAAGCAATGGATCGCCGACCACCTTCAACTGCGTGGTGCGGTCACGGTGGATGAGGGCGCCGCGCTCAAGTTGCGCACCGAAGGAAAGAGCCTGCTGCCGATCGGGATGACTGCAGTGGAAGGGGACTTTTCGCGCGGCGATGTGATCGCGATCCGCGATCCGCATGGCGCCGAGATTGCCCGCGGCCTGGCCAACTATGCCAGCGCCGAGGCGCGCCTGCTTTGCCGCAAACCGTCGGCCGTCATCGGGCGACTGCTGGGCTATGTCGCCGAACCCGAAATGGTCCACCGCACCAATCTGGTCGTCACGCGCTAGCCAGCCGGCTAGCGGCCGTTTCGGGTGTCCACCGGGAATCTCAGGCCCTGGACAATTTGCTCAGCCGAGCCATTGGTCCCGTTGCCCATGCAGACGCCTGCCTTGGCGATGGCCAGACTGTGGTGCGAGGGCTGAGGCTCGCGCAACGAACGCCACGGAGCCGTGCGAGTGACGGTCCAGCCAGTGTCCGCGTTGTACCTGGCGTACACCCGTGCCTCGCCGGTAGTGCAGCGGATTCCCTCGTAGATCGCCGTCACGTTGCCGCCGGCTGCGATGGCCGCAACCACGTAGCGGGCGACGCCGTCGCTGCCGACAGATACCGTCACCGGATCGACGCCGAAGCGCAGTGTCGAACCCGGCACCTCCACCTTGATCAGGCGCTTGATGTCGAACGCCGGTGGTGGCGCCGCGTCGAGTTCGTTCCAGTCCGGGTCAAGTGGCACCAGCTGGGCCCCAGCCGCAGCAGCCCACAGGCTGAGCGCGACAACAGCCAGGTTACGGTGCATGCTTTTCTTCGTGGGCTTCTGGCTGGACGCCAACCTGTGGGTCCGGCTCGAAGGTGCCGCCGGGCGGGAGTTCGAAGGGGGAGCCAGGCATCAACCCTGAGCCGCTTTCGTGATGCTCGTGGTCGCGCGCGCGCATGCCACTGCGCAGATAGCGATTGCGGTGGTCGTGCCGCGGCAGGAAACGGGCGAGCTCGGTCAATGCCATCTCGTAGACACCGCGCTTGAACTCCACCACCACGTCCAGCGGCACCCAGTATTCGTTCCAGCGCCAGGCGTCGAACTCCGGGTGGGTGGTGGCGCGCAGGTTCAGGTTCCAGTCCTGTCCGGTCAGCTGCAACAGAAACCAGATCTGCTTCTGACCCTTGTAGTGGCCGCGCGCGTCGCGCCGGATATACCGGTCAGGCACCTCGTAGCGCAACCAGTCGCGGGTGCGGGCGATGATGCGCACATGCTCGGGCTGCAGTCCCACTTCCTCGTGCAATTCTCGGTACATCGCCTGTTCGGGTGTCTCGCCCCGGTCGATGCCCCCTTGCGGAAACTGCCAACTGTGGGTGCGTATGCGCTTGCCCCAGAACACCTGGTTCTTCTGGTTGAGCAGGACGATGCCGACGTTCGGCCGAAAGCCGTCCCGGTCAAGCATAATCAAACCCCAATTTTTAAACTGAGTTCATTATGCACGCCGCTGCGCAGGCGGCAAGAGCAATGCCCTCTGCCCACACCCCACGGATCCGATGAAAGCCACCCAGTTTTTCATTACCACGCAGAAAGAAGCGCCCGCCGACGCCGAGGTCGTGAGTCATCGACTCATGACCCGTGCCGGCATGATCAAGAAACTCGGGTCCGGCATCTACAGCTACATGCCGATGGGCCTGCGGGTGATCCGCAAGATCGAACGCATCGTTCGCGAAGAAATGGACCGCGCCGGCGCCGTCGAACTGCTGATGCCCGTCGTCCAGCCGGCCGAGTTCTGGCAGGAAACCGGGCGCTGGGAAAAGATGGGCCCCGAACTCATGCGGGTGAAGGACCGGCATGACCGCGACTTCATCATCCAGCCCACCAGCGAGGAAGTGGTGACCGACATCGCCCGCCAGGAACTGCGCAGCTACAAGCAGTTGCCCAGGAACCTGTATCACATCCAGACCAAGTTCCGCGACGAGCGAAGGCCCCGTTTCGGCGTGATGCGCAGCCGCGAGTTCATCATGAAGGATGCTTACAGCTTTGACCGGGATGCGGTGTCGGCCAAGGCCAGCTACCAGGTTATGGCGCAGGCCTACCGCCGGATCTTCGACCGTTTTGGGCTGACCTATCGCGCTGTCGCTGCGGACAGCGGCGCCATCGGCGGCGACCTGTCAGAAGAATTCCAGGTAATCGCCGCCACCGGGGAGGATGCAATCGTTTATTGCGCTGCCAGTGACTATGCCGCCAATATGGAGAAGGCCGAAGCCCTGGCTCCGCAGGCGCCCCGCAAGGCGCCTTCGCAGCCCATGGCAAGGACACCGACGCCCGGCCGCAGCACATGCGCCGATGTTGCGGCCCTGCTCGATTTGCCGCTGGCTACGACGGTGAAGTCTCTCGTGCTGGCCACGGACGACCTGAACGCGCATGGCGCCGTGGAGCGCATCGTGATCTGGCTATTGCTGCTGCGTGGCGACCATGACATGAATGAGATCAAGGTTGCCAAGGTGCCCGGCCTCAATGCCGGGTTCCGCTTTGCGACCACCGCCGAGATCGAGGCGCACTTCGGGACGCGGCCCGGCTACCTGGGACCGATCGGGCTGAAGGCGCCCGTGCGGATCGTGGCCGATCGCGAGGTCGCGCAGATGAGCGACTGGATCTGCGGCGCCAATGAGGAAGACTTCCATCTCACCGGCGTGAACTGGGGCCGCGATCTGCCCGAGCCCGGTCTCGTGGTGGACATCCGTAACGTTGTCGAGGGCGACGCTTCGCCGGATGGCAAGGGCCCGTTGACGATCGAGCGCGGTATCGAAGTCGGGCATGTGTTCTATCTGGGCACCAAATACAGCGAGCCGATGAAAGCGAGCTTTCTGGACGAAAACGGCAAGCCGCGGCTGCTGGAGATGGGCTGTTACGGCATCGGCATCACCCGCTTGCCGGCGGCCGCGATCGAGCAGAACCATGACGATCGAGGGATCATCTGGCCCGACGCCATCGCGCCGTTCACGGTCGTCATCTGTCCGATCGGCATGGATCGCAGCGCCGAAGTGAAGTTGGCAGCGCACAAGCTCCACGACGAACTGGCGGGCGCGGGCGTGGACGTGATGCTCGATGACCGGGGCGAGCGTCCCGGTGCGATGTTCGCCGACTGGGAACTGATCGGTGTGCCCCATCGTGTAGTGATCTCTGAGCGCGGGCTCAAGGAAGGCCAGCTTGAGTACCAGCATCGCCGTGACAGTGCGGCTGTCAAGGTGCCGTCCGGCGAAGTGTTCGACTATGTCCGCAGCCGCCTGAAGACGTGATTTCACGCCGACAGTACCTGCAGCTGGCACCGTTGGCCGTTGGCCTGGGCTGGTGGGGCAATCAGGCCTGGGGCGGCGCCCAGATCGAGGAGCCGCTGGCCGATTCAGTGCGTACTGCGCTGAGTTCGGCCGTGGCCAACTCAGCGCCACCGGTTCCCGAATTTCCCGATACCGCAGCCCGTCTGGCGTACCTGCGCTGGCTGGGCGCGATGAGCGGGCGACTGCGCAAGCGGACCGCCGAGTGGCTCGAGCGCAAGGAGTTCCTCCAGACCGTCTGGTACGAGAGTCGGCGCGCCGGCCTCGACCCTGGCCTGGTGCTGGGGTTGATCCAGGTCGAGAGCAATTTCCGCAAGTTCGCCGTGAGTTCGGTCGGCGCCCGCGGCTACATGCAGGTCATGCCGTTCTGGGCTCGCCTTATTGGCGATGGCGATTCGAGCCGGCTCTTTCACATGCAGACCAATCTTCGGTTTGGCTGCGTCATCCTGCGTCATTACCTCGATCGCGAGCGGGGAGACCTGTTCATGGCACTGGGACGGTACAACGGCAGCCGCGGCAGGCCGGAGTATCCCAACGCGGTACTGGGAGCCGGCAAGATCTGGAAGTTCAACGACCCGCATGCGGTCGAGCCGGCCAGGCCCTAGCTTCTGGCTACTGCAGGAAACCCATCCGGGTACGCCCCGGGGCCGACCGCGGAAGATCGTCTGGTGCGATCGCTTCGCGCTGCGAAAGGCGGGCGTTTCCGAAACCGGTCATGAGGGCGCGACGCATCTCGCGCGGTGCCAATTCAGCAAGTGTGTCCAGCACGGCGTCGTTGACCGCACGTCCGATCAGCCCGGGGTCGAGCCCAGCACCTGCAGCAATTCGCCGCTCTCGTACATCTCCATCATGATGTCCGAGCCACCTACGAATTCGCCCTTGACATAGAGCTGCGGAATGGTCGGCCAGTTGCTGTATTCCTTGATGCCCTGGCGGATTTCCTCGTCTTCGAGCACGTTGACCGTGGTTACGGCTTTGGGGTCCACCCCACAGGCCTTGAGGATCTGGATCGCGCGGCCGGAAAAACCGCACATCGGGAAGCTTGCATTGCCCTTCATGAACAGCACGACATCGCTGTTCTTGACGAGTTGATCGATGCGTTGCTGAGTGTCGCTCATTGACAATCTCCTTGTGGGCCTGCGCCCGTCAAACACATGGCTGCAATTATCCCTGTTCGGGCCGTTTCCCGCCGCTGCAGCGCTCGATGCCCGAAAGATCGCGGCGGCTGATGGCACCGTCCAGGCCAGCCGCGGTGAGCAATCCGCGCACCGCGGCGGCTTGGTCGTAGCCGTGCTCCAGTAACAGCCGGCCACCAGGGCGCAGGTGGGCTCGGGCCTGCGCCACGATGATGCGGATATCTGCCAGTCCGTCGTCGCCAGCGGCCAGTGCCCTGATCGGTTCGTGGGCAAGGTCGACCAGATGCGGGTCGCGCGCCGCCACGTAAGGAGGGTTGGAGACGATCACGTCATAGGGGCCGGTGGCGCCGGACAGCCAGGACGCCTGGCTGAATCGCACATCCAGGCCGAGCAGCTGTGCATTGGCGCGCGCAACGTCGAGCGCCTCGCCGCTGGTATCCACCGCTTCGACGAACGCGGCAGGACGCCCTTTCTTGATGGCCAGCGCGATTGCGCCGCTCCCCGTGCCCAGGTCGATCACCCGGCACGCCTGATCCGATATGAGCTCCAATGCCCACTCCACGAGTGTTTCGGTTTCCGGCCTGGGCACGAGTACGCGCTTGTCGACTCGCAGGTCCAGCCCGAAGAATTCCTTGTGGCCCAGGATGTAGGCGACCGGCTCGGCAGTCGCCCGACGGGCGCACAGGTGGGCAAAGTGCTGTCGCGGCACGGGGTCGACAGGGTCGGTGTCATGGGCCAGCAGCCAGGCACGGTCGGTCTGGGCCCGGCCCAGCGCGTGCAGCAGCAGCAATTGCGCGTCCAGTCGTTCCAAGCCGAGGGTCGCGGCGGCCGCAAGCAGGTCGGCGAGCGTCACCGCCCGACTCCCGTCAGCCCCATCTCGAGCTCTTCGAGCTGCTCGGCCTTGCGCGCCAGCAACAGCGCCTCGATCACCTCGTCGAGGTCACCTTCCATGATGACCTGCAGCTTGTACAGGGTGAGGTTGATCCGGTGGTCTGTCAGGCGCCCCTGCGGGAAGTTGTAGGTCCGGATGCGGTCGCTGCGATCGCCGCTGCCGATCAGGCCCTTGCGGGTGGCGGCGTCACGGGCGGCCCGTTCGCTACGCTCCTTTTCCTGGATGCGGGCGACCAGCACCTGCATGGCCTGGGCCTTGTTCCTGTGCTGCGAGCGGTCATCCTGACATTCGGCCACGATGCCCGTGGGCAGGTGGGTGATGCGCACGGCGGAATCGGTCTTGTTGACGTGCTGGCCGCCCGCGCCCGAGGCGCGATAGGTATCGATGCGCAAATCGGCCGGGTTAATCTGCACGGCCGCCGCTTCGTCCGGCTCGGGCAGTGCCGCAACGGTGCAGGCGCTCGTATGGATGCGGCCCTGGGTCTCGGTTGCGGGAACCCGCTGGACGCGATGTCCACCGGACTCGAACTTCAGGCGTCCGTAGGCGCCCAGACCGACGACGCGTATCACGACTTCCTTGAAACCACCGACCTCGCCCTGGCTTTGACTGACGACTTCGACCCCCCAGCCGCGGCGCTCCGCGTAACGGGTATACATGCGCAGAAGGTCGCCCGCGAACAGCGCGGACTCGTCACCGCCAGTGCCAGCCCGGATCTCCAGAAAGGTGTTGCGTACGTCCTGCGGGTCCCTGGGCAGCAGCAGCCGTTGGAGCGCCTCTTCGAGTTGCGGCAATTCGGCCTGCGCGGCGACGATCTCCTCGCGTGCCATTTCGGCCATGTCCGCATCTTCAAGCCATGCTCCGGCCTGGGCCAGGTCGGCTTCACTTTGGAGAAACTTCGCGTACAGGCCGGCCACCTCGCTGACTTCGGCGTGCTCACGCGTCAGCGCGCGGAACCGCTCCATGTCGCTGACCACGTCCGGTTGCGACAGGAAGAAGTCCAGCTCCTGAAGGCGGACCGGGTAACGTTCGAGTTGTTGTCTGAGGAAGGGCTTCATGAGGTCTGTCATGCCGGACTCGATCCGGCATCCATGGTTCGCGCAATGTGGATTGCGGTTCAGGCCCGCAATGACACGGGAGTGTTCGGCGGCATCGCCGCTAACGCTCTTTGCGCAGGAAGAAATGCTGGATTGCCGAGCTGGCCCGCTCGCGGGCGGCGCCGTCGCCGGCGTGCAGTTCCGCCATGGCGCCGTGCAGCATCTTCTGGGTGAGCCCGCGCGACAGTGCCTCGAGAACGGCATCGACACTTTCGCCGCGGGCCAGCAGCTTGCGTGCCCGGGCCAGTTCTGCCCCTCGCCACTCGTCGGCCTGCGCATTGAGCTGCAGGATCAGCGGCACACTGCCGCGCTGGTCCATCCAGTGCATGAAGCTCTGAACGCCGGCGTCGATGATGGCTTCGGCCTGCTCGACGGCAGCCTGCCGGTTGGCCTGCCCGGTCTGCACGACGCTGGCCAGATCGTCAACCGTGTACAGGTAAACGTCTTCCAGGGCCTTGACTTCGGGCTCGATATCGCGCGGCACCGCCAGGTCCAGCATGAACATCGGCCGATGCCGGCGCGCTTTCAGAGCCCTTTCCACAGCGCCGAGCCCGATGATCGGCAGCGTGCTGGCGGTCGAACTGATCACGGCGTCGAACTCGTGCAGGCGGGACGGCAGGTCGGCCAGTCGCATGACCTCGCCGCCAAAGCGGCCGGCAAGCTTTTCGCCACGCTCCAGCGTCCGGTTTGCGATGGCGATGCCCTTGGGATTCTTCGCGGCAAAATGCGTGGCGGCCAGCTCGATCATCTCGCCAGCGCCAACGAATAACACGCGAATTTCGCCCATATCTTCGAACAGCTGGCCCGCCAGGCGCACTGCCGCTGCTGCCATGCTGATCGAATGAGCGCCGATCTCGGTCGAAGTGCGGACCTCCTTGGCTACGGCGAACGACCGCTGGAACAGCTGGTTCAGCGTTGTGCCCAGCGCACCGGCTTCGTCGGCGGCACGTACGGCATCCTTCATCTGGCCCAGGATCTGGGCCTCGCCAAGGACCATGGAGTCCAGCCCGCTCGCAACACGGAACGCGTGCCGGGCGGCATGCCCATCGTGCAGGGTATAGGCGTGTGAACGCAGCAACGTGGTGGAGACCCCCCCAGACCGGGCCAGCCAGTCCAGTGTGTGGTCCAGGTCGTTATGCTGTCCGGCGCAGTAGATCTCGGTGCGATTGCAGGTTGAGAGGATTGCCGCCTCGGGGCGGCGGTCAAGCGAGCCGCGCAGCGCCTTCAGGGTGGGTTCGATCTGGTCCACGGCGACAGTGCCTCGAGAACGGCATCGACACTTTCGCCG
>JANYAN010000403.1 GCA_025361305.1 Burkholderiales bacterium | reverse complement strand
GCTGCTCATTCCGGATCGATCTTGGCGTCCTTGACGACCTTGGTCCACTTCACCGTTTCGCTCCTGATCAGCGCGGCGAACTGCTCCGGCGTGCCGCCGCCCATCTCGTTGCCCTGACTGAGCAGCATGTTCTTGACCTCGGGCATCTGCAGAGCCTTGTTGGCGACCTCGTTAAGCTGCTTCACGAGCGCCGGCGGCAGGCCCTTGGGGCCGATCAACCCTTGCCAGTTCAGCACCTCCACTGCCGGGTAGCCTTGCTCGGCCATCGTTGGCAGATCGGGCAGCAGCGGTGAGCGCTTGGCGCTGGTGATGGCCAGCGCGCGCAGCTTGCCGGCCTGGATCGAAGGCATGGCGGCGTACATCTGCTCGAACATCATCTGAACCTGGCCGCCCATCAGGTCGATGGCGCCGGCCGCGCCGCTCTTGTAAGGCGAATGGATCAGGTCGATTCCCGCAGTGCTTTCGAACAGCGCGCCGCTGAGGTGATGCGAGCCGCCGATGCCGCCCGAAGCATACGACAGCTTTCCGGGCGAGGCCTTGGCCGCCGCCACGATGTCCTTGACCGATTTGTACGGCGAGTCATTGCGCACCATCAGGATCAGCGGGCCTTTCTCGATCAGCATGATCGGCGTGGCATCCATCGGGTTGAAGGGCAGCGACTTGAACAGCGCCTGGTTGACCGACAGGGGCGCGAAATTGCCCATCCCCAGTGTGTAACCATCGGGCACGGCCTTGACGATCGCCGCCGTGCCGATATTTGCTCCGGCACCCGGCTTGTTCTCGGTGATGATCGTCACGCCCAGCAACTGGCTCATGGCCTTGGCCATCTGGCGCGATCGAATATCCGCATTGCCACCGGCCGAGTAACCCACGATCCAGGTGATGGTTTTGCTCGGGTACTTGTCCTGGGCCAGCGCGAAGCCTGGAGCCAGTGCGGCCGCACCAGCGGCTTGCAAGAGTGAGCGACGTTGCATGAGATTCTCCTGGAGCGAAAGCAATTTGTGGCCAGCTTAGCCCGGGAGTCGGGTGATCGGTAGCGGACCATGCCAACCGTCCGGGTCGACACAAATGACGGAGTTCGGCGGGAACGTCTTTTTAGTCATGTTGCGGCAGGGCAAAAAGCGCCCATAAGTGTGCGTTTAGCCCATTCCTGGGCAAATCAGGGCCTGGCACGGCGCTTGCGGCGTGGAACTGCTTTTTCACACAACTCACTAAGGTATTCAATGAAGCGTCAACTGCAACAGGGTTTCACCCTGATCGAACTGATGATCGTGGTCGCGATTATCGGCATTCTGGCCGCCGTCGCCCTGCCCGCGTATCAGGATTACACCAAGCGCGCCAAATTGAGCGAAGTGATCCTGGCGGCGTCGGCTTGCCGCACCACGATTACCGAGGTGTATCAGTCGGGCTCGCAAACCAACGTGGGCGCTGGCGCCTGGGGCTGTGAAAGCACCACGTCGTCATCCAAGTACGTGACCAGCGTGGCCACGGATGCGAACGGCAAGGTCACGGTGACGGCACAGGGCATCGGCACCGGCATCGACGGCAACGTCGTCACACTGGTCCCCGCCGATGCGGCCGGCGCTGCGCTGGTTTACTCGCCTGGCACCACGATCAACCGCTGGATCTGCGGCTCCAGCGCGATGGGCACGACCATCGAAGCCAAGTTCCTGCCAGGTTCATGCCGCGGTAGCTGATCTCTTCGCGATCACAGAGAAGAGGGGCTTTGCCCCTCTTTTTTTGGGTTCACACGGCCCCGCGCTGGTCGAGTACTCTCTTGGCCTTGCCAACGCTGCGCTCGACCCCGCCCGTTGCGCGCAGTTCGATTCGCACCGATGTTCCAACATAAGTTTTGATCTCATGCGCCAGCGTCTGCGCGGCGGCTAGCGCCTGATCTGATTCGTGTGGCACGTCATGCCGGGTTTCCACCACCACAGTGAGCGCGTCCAGCCGCCCCTCGCGGCTCAGGATGCACAGGTAGTGCGGGGCCAGTTCGACCCGCCGGAGAATCAGCTCCTCGATCTGGGTGGGGAACACATTGACCCCCCGTACGATCATCATGTCGTCGCTGCGCCCGGTGATCTTTTCCATGCGTCGCATCGTGCGCGCCGTGCCGGGAAGCAGCCGTGAAAGATCACGCGTGCGGTAGCGCACGATCGGCAGGGCCTCCTTGGTCAGGCTGGTGAACACCAGTTCCCCCAGTTGGCCGTCGGGCAGTGGCTGTCCGGTTTGCGGATCGATGATCTCGGGGTAAAAGTGGTCTTCCCAGATCGTTGGCCCATCCTTGGTTTCGACGCATTCATTGGCCACGCCCGGGCCCATCACTTCCGACAGCCCGTAGATGTCCACAGCATCGATTCCCATGCGCTGCTCGATCGCCCGCCGCATGTCGTTGGTCCACGGCTCTGCGCCGAAGATCCCCAGCCTCAGGCTGGCCCCGGCCGGATCCAGCCCTTGCCGCTCGAATTCATCGGCAATGGCCAGCATATAGCTAGGCGTCACCATGATGATGTCGGGCCGGAAGTCGTTGATCAGCTGCACCTGGCGCTCGGTCTGGCCGCCGCCGAAAGGCACCACGGTCAAGCCGAGCTTTTCCGCGCCGTAGTGCGCGCCCAGTCCACCGGTGAACAAGCCGTAGCCGTAGCTGACGTGGACCAGATCGCCCGGGCGTGCCCCGCTGGCGCGGATGCTGCGTGCCATGACGTGGGCCCAGGTGTCGATGTCGTTGCGGGTGTACCCCACGACCGTGGGCTTGCCGGTGGTGCCGCTGGACGCATGGATGCGAGCGCACTGCTCCCTGGGCACGGCGAACATGCCAAACGGGTAGCCGTCACGCAGGTCCTGCTTGGTGGTGAACGGAAACTTCGCCAGATCGGCCAGGCTGCGGCAGTCGGCCGGATGCACGTCGGCCGCATCGAACTTGGCGCGGTAAATCTTCGAATTGGCGTAGGCGTGGTGCAGCGTCGCCTGCAGCCGCTTGAGTTGCAAGGCCTGCAATTCGTCGCGGCCGGCCTTTTCAATCGGCTCGAGGGCGAAGCTTGAGCTCATTGGCAGGGATCCCTTCCTAAGTCGGACAGCCGCGCGCTACAACACCGTGCCAGAAACCTGTGTGCTCTTGCCACGAAACAGGGCAACGACTTCGCCGCGCTGATTGCTGACTTTCATGTCGTAGAGGCCATGGCGGCCTTGCAGGATCTGCTCGGCGCCTTCGCAGGTGAGCACATCACCCAGGTGCGCAGGCTTCAGGAATTCGATGCTGCACCCCGAAGCCACCGTGGCGTGGTTGCGGCTGTTGCAGGCGTAGGCAAAAGTGGAGTCGGCCAGCGTGAAGATCAGGCCGCCGTGGCAGATGTCATGACCGTTGAGCATGGCTTCACGCACGACCATGCGCATCGAGGCGCTGCCGGGCTCGCAGCTGACCAGCTCCATCTGCATGAAGTCCTTGCTGGCGCGGTCGGCCGCGTACATCTTTTCGCCCACCCTCGCGGCAAGCTGACGTGGATCCATCACTCGCCCTTGAATCTTGCCGGCCGCTTTTCGCGGAACGCCATCACACCCTCGATGTAGTCGTGCGTGCGGCCCAGGGCCGACTGGGTGTCGCGTTCGGCATCGAGCTGGGTGTCGAGGTCGCGCGACGTGGCCGCGCGCAGCAGGTGGCGTGTAGCGACCAGGGCCTGGGTGGGCATCGCCGCCAGCCGCTGCGCAAGCGCCATGGCCGTCTGGACGCAATCCACGCCCTCGGGTGCCACGTCCCAGATCATGCCCTGCGCCTTGGCGTCCGCGGCGCTGAGCTTGTCGCCCAGCATGGCCGCGCCCAGCGCGCGCGCCAGCCCCAGGCGCCTGACCAGGAACCAGGTTCCCCCCGCGTCCGGCACCAGGCCGATCTTGCTGAAGGCCTGAATAAAGCTGGCGTTGTGTGCGGCCACGGCCAGATCGCAAGTCATGGCCAGCGACGCACCGGCACCGGCCGCGACACCGTTGACAGCCGCCACGGTAGGCACGCGCAGGGCCTGCAGCCTGCGCACGGTCGGGTTGAATGCCTGGTCGATCACCGGGCCAGGATCGGCGCGGCGCACCAGGTCCGGACCCGGCTCGAAATCGAACTCGGCCAGGTCGGCGCCGGCGCAGAAGCCCCGGCCCGCACCCGTGATGACTACAGCGCGGATGCCCTTGTCGGATTCAATCTTGTCCAGCGCCGCCCACAGTTCATGGTGCATCTGGCGGGTGAAACTGTTGAGGGCCTGCGGGCGGTT
>JANYAN010000379.1 GCA_025361305.1 Burkholderiales bacterium | reverse complement strand
CAGCAAATGCCACTAGACGGCGTTTTAGACTCGTCTCATTGGTACTGAATACGATGCCATTTATTGTCGCACCCGTGACAATAAACGGGCACCGTGCACTCAGCATACGCATACAACAGCTTGGCGCCGTGCTTGATGATGCCGCCATATTCCTGGCTGGTTCCCGGCATGAAGCCCGGTACGTCGACAAAGGTGACGACCGGGATGTTGAAGGCGTCGCAAAAACGCACGAAGCGCGCCGCTTTGATCGAGCTCTTGATGTCCAGGCAGCCAGCCAGCACCAGCGGCTGGTTGGCAACGATGCCCACCGTCTGGCCTTCCATGCGCCCGAACCCAACAACGATGTTCTTCGCGTATTCGGGCTGAATCTCGAAGAAATCGCCGTCGTCCACGGTCTTGGCGATCAGCTCCTTCATGTCGTAGGGCTTGTTGGCGTTGTCGGGCACCAGCGTATCGAGCGACAGATCCATCCGGTCGGCCGGATCGTTGCTGGGCCGCACCGGTGCCTTTTCGCGGTTGTTCAGCGGCAGGTAGTTGTACAGACGCCGCAGCATCAACAAGGCCTCGACATCGTTGTCGAACGCCAGGTCCGCCACGCCGCTGCGAGTGGTGTGGGTGATACCGCCACCCAGTTCTTCCGCCGTCACTTCCTCGTGCGTGACCGTCTTGACCACCTCGGGGCCAGTCACGAACATGTACGAGCTGTCCTTGACCATGAAGATGAAGTCGGTCATGGCGGGCGAGTAGACGGCGCCGCCGGCGCACGGACCCATGATCATGCTGATCTGTGGCACCACACCAGAGGCCATCACATTGCGCTGGAACACGTCGGCATAGCCACCGAGTGACGCCACACCCTCCTGGATGCGCGCACCGCCCGAGTCATTGAGGCCGATCACCGGGGCACCCACTTTCATGGCCTGGTCCATCACCTTGCAGATCTTCTCGGCATGGGCTTCGGAAAGCGCACCGCCGAACACCGTGAAGTCCTGGCTGAACACAAACACCAGCCTGCCGTTGATCATGCCGTAGCCCGTGACGACACCGTCGCCCGGAATCTTGTTGTCCGCCATGCCGAAGTCGACGCTTCGGTGTTCGACGAACATATCCCATTCCTCGAAGGTGCCTTCGTCCAGCAGCAGTTCCAGGCGCTCGCGCGCCGTCAGCTTGCCCTTCCTGTGCTGCGCGTCGATGCGTTTCTGGCCGCCTCCCATGCGGGCCGCGGCGCGCTTGCTTTCCAGTTGTTCAAGAATGTCGTGCATTGATTGTTTCTCCAGATTCGGTGTCCCGGTCCTGCCAGGCATTCAATAACTGACGCGAGGCTGTCGATGGCGCCACCCGTCCGTGCGCCACATCGTCGGACAACCGCGGCAATAGCTCGCGCACCGCCGGGTGTCGCCTGAAGGCGTGCTTCAAACCCGCGTCCAGCCGCTCCCACATCCAGGCCAGGGCCTGGTGTTGGCGCCGCGCCGCCAGTCGGCCATTGCCGGTTTGCAGGGCCTTGAACTCGCTCACGGCGAGCCAGAAGGCCTCGAGGCCCTGCCCCAGCAAGGCGCTGAGTTGAAGCACCTGCGGATGCCATATGTTCTGGTCATGGTGCGCGTGGTCGGGGTGACCTTGCAGGCCGAACAGGCGCATGGCGCTGGTGATCTGGGCCTGCGCCCGTGTCGCAGCATCGGTGTCCAGATCGGCCTTGTTGATCAGGACCAGGTCGGCCAGTTCCATCACACCCTTTTTGATCGCCTGCAGGTCATCACCGGCATTGGGCAACTGCATCAGCACAAACATGTCGGTCATGCCCGCGACCGCTGTCTCGCTCTGGCCAACACCTACGGTTTCGACAATGACGATGTCATGGCGCGCGGCTTCGCAGACCAGCATGGCTTCGCGCGTCTTCTCGGCCACGCCGCCCAGCGTGCCGCTCGAAGGACTGGGCCGGATATAGGCGCGCTCACGGACCGAGAGCTTTTCCATGCGCGTCTTGTCGCCCAGGATCGAGCCGCCCGAAACCGTGCTTGACGGGTCTATCGTCAGCACCGCCACCCGATGGCCGCGGTCGATCAGGAACAGGCCCAGTGCTTCGATGAAGGTGCTCTTGCCGACACCGGGCACGCCACTGATGCCCAGCCGGAACGAATTGCCGGTGTGCGGCAGCAGGGCCGTGAGCATCCCGTCGCCCTGAGCCCGATGGTCGGCGCGGGTAGATTCCAGCAAGGTGATGGCCTTCGCGATGGCGCGCCGCTGTGCCGGCCCTTCCGGCCCGAGGACGCTGCCGGCCAGATCCAGGCTCATTTCGCCGCCAGGGCCTTGCGGATCTGCTCGAGCACGTCCTTGGCGCTTGCCGGAATCGGCGTGCCGGGGCCGTAGATGCCCTTGACGCCCGCGTTGTAGAGAAACTCGTAGTCCTGCTGCGGCACGACGCCGCCGACGAAGACGATGATGTCGTCGGCGCCCTGCTTCTTCAGCTCATTGATGATGGCCGGGACCAGCGTCTTGTGGCCAGCCGCAAGGGTGCTGACGCCGACCGCATGCACGTCGTTCTCGATGGCCTGGCGAGCGCATTCTTCCGGCGTCTGAAACAGCGGACCCATGTCCACGTCGAAGCCAAGATCGGCAAATGCCGTCGCCACCACCTTGGCACCGCGATCATGGCCATCCTGGCCCAGCTTGGAAATCATGACGCGCGGCCGCCGTCCCTGCTCCTCGGCGAACACCGCGATCTCGGTCTTGAGTTTCTCCCAGCCTTCGGCCGAATCATAGGCAGCTGCGTACACACCGGTCACCTTTTGCGTATCGGCGCGATGGCGCCCGAAAATCTTCTCCAGCGCATCGGACACTTCGCCCACCGTCGCCCGCAGGCGTACCGCCTCGACGCTCAGGTGCAGCAGGTTCCCCTCGCCCTTTTCAGCGGCGGTGGTCAACGCATCCAGGGCTGCGTGCACGGCAACGCTGTCGCGGCTGGCACGCACTGCCTTGAGGCGTTCAATCTGCCCGGCGCGCACCTTGACGTTGTCCACCTCGCGGATATCCACGGTCTCATGGCTGTCCAGCTTGTACCTGTTCACGCCGACGATCACATCCCTGCCGGAGTCGATGCGCGCTTGC